>JAFCBX010000135.1 GCA_017610505.1 Methanosarcinales archaeon
ACATTATCAATAAATTGTTTTTTTGCTTATATCTTTACTTTTTAATCAAGATAATTCCCAGGAGTTTTTCCATGCTATTTATTTTTATTCAATATCTCCTGTATTAAGTCTCCATATTTTCTTCTTTCAATCTGTGAGTCAGGAGCAAATTTATTTAACAATTCCATGCATTCTTGTCTTATTTTTTCTTCTTCAGAATTTGAAGACACCAGTTTCTCAATTTCAATAAAATTGCCTAATTTATCAACCCTATCTAAACATATTGTAAAATTATTATATTCAAAAACATCTCTTGATTTCTTTAAAGTAAACGCTTCTTCAAAACCGAGCTTTTTTAAAAATCTAAGCCCATCTTCAACACTCCCAAGCTCTGCTGAAATTTCTATTCCTGCCTTATCTCTTGTTATTTCTTTAAAATCAATCTGTTTCTTGTCATTAACCTGCCTTATTCTTGCACTTAATCCTCCTTCTATAATAAATTTATTTTCATCTAGAAACATAGAATGCCCAAAAACCCTGTCAATCTGCTCTTCGGTTTTTATAAACTTGGCATCAGTTCTTTTCAGATTATCTTTTATCTTTTCAATATCATTAACTTTAGCCCTGATTTCAATCTCTATCATAAAAAGAAAAAATAAGAAATAGTATATAAATTTTTGTAAATATCTTTGACTCTAGTGAAACCGTTTTGTTTTAACCTATTTCTTAATCAGATAATTCCCAATGGCCTTTTTACCCTTTATTTTTGAAAATGAGATTCAAAGGGTAAGATTACTTATTGACTAACCAATCACATTTTAATTATTCCATAAATAGGTAAATATAAACAGGAATTACATCCTTTTCAAATGTATTTTTAGATAAAACCTTAAAATCCCTGAAATAACCCTTATTGGCAAAATCCTCTTTTGAAATATTATTCTGATACTTGACTTCTATAGCTTTTTTATCCCTGAAAACAAAATCTGTTTCTTTTTTAATCTTTGTGAAATAAACCTCTTCAAGGATGTTTTTTTGTTTGATGTTTGATGCAACAATTCCTTCAATAATTTTTTCCCTATCAACTGATATATTCAGTTTTTTAGAAAACATTTCAATAATAAAAGAATCATAGAAGTATATTTTTTTGTTTTTGTTGTAATTTACGTTGTTATGGCTCAAGTCAAAAAAGAAGCAGCCAAATATAACAAGCAAGTTTGAAAGAAGCTCAAAATATGAACTGACAGTAAGATGGCTTTTTACAGATGACCTTTTTGCCAGGGAATCCCAGCTGATTGGCGTGCTGTAACAGATCAATATACTCTTTACAATCTCTTTTAATGTCTGCTCATTTTTTCCTTCCTTTAAAATATCGCCAATAATCCATGAATAGTATAGCTCATAAATGTAGTTTGGAATCTCTTTGTTTAGCTCATATTCATTGATAACCAGTGGAATTCCCCCTGTAATTAAATACCTTTCAAAAAGTATCTTCAATTTACTGCTGCTGTATCTCAGCTTATTATACGAATCTGCCTTATGTTCTTCAAACCACATAGGATTAACCATCCTGACATACTCCCTGAATGAGAGAGGCATATAAAAAATGTCTTTTCCATGTTTGCCGCGTCTTCCTGGCAGCCTTTCTGTGCCTTTTTTTAAGTCAATTGCATTTGATCCAGTAAGTATAAAACAGCTTTCTTCAACAATATTGTTATCTACAACAGAAATCAGCATATTCATTGATAAGCCCTATTAATTCATTTTTTGAATTTATATTATCGCAGGACCAGTAAAAAATACTCTCTTTTGGGATATTCTTTAATTTTTCCCTGATAACAAGCTTCAGGAAAGTAGTTTTTCCTATTTGTCTTGGACCCCTTATAGTGTATACACTGCTCCTTTCAAATTTTTCATTTAACATACAAGGATGATATACATACTTGAAGTTAGAAAGCTCTTTTATATGTTTATCACTATGGATTGCTTCTTTGTTTTCCCACCATGGATTTAATATTGATATATTCATATTGTTATTAGTAATATCAGCTTATTTATAAATGTTTTGTTATTG
>JAFCBX010000136.1 GCA_017610505.1 Methanosarcinales archaeon
ACAGTTGAAGAAGTTAAGGAAAAATTAAAAGAGCTTGTTCCGGCATTATTTAAGGCTGTGCCATGTGGTGTCGGCTCCAAGGGAAGGTTAAGGTTAAATTATAATGAGCTTGATGATGTTATGACTCATGGAGTTAACTGGGCTGTTGAAAATGGCTATGGAACAAAAGAAGATATAAAAAATACTGAGGAAAAAGGATGTATGCCTGGTGCAGACCCATCAAAGGTCTCTGATTTAGCAAAAAAAAGGGGCTTGCCGCAACTTGGCACTTTAGGAGCAGGAAATCATTTTCTTGAAATCCAGAAAGTGAGTGATATCTTTGATAAGGAATATGCAAAAAAATTAGGGATAAATGACCAAAATCAAGTTATGGTTATGCTTCACTGCGGAAGCAGGGGTTTTGGACACCAGATTGCAACAGACTATCTTAAAATACAGGAGAAGGCTGTTAAAAAATACAATATCTGGCTTCCTGACAGGCAGCTTGCATGTGCTCCTGTTAACTCACCTGAAGGCAAGGATTATTACGCAGCAATGAAATGTGCTGTTAACTATTCTTTTACAAACAGGCTTGTTATGACACAATGGATAAGGGAAACATTTGAAAAAGTGTTTAAAAAATCCTGGGAAGATATGGACATGCAGACTGTTTATGGTATCTGCCATAACATTGTAAAGCTTGATAAAATAAAAGGAAAAGAATATTATATTCATAGAAAAGGTGCAACAAGGGCATTTCCTGATCTGCCTGTTTTAATAGCAGGAACAATGGGAACAGCTTCATATATCTGCAAGGGAACAGAAACTGCTTTACATGGCTCTGGGCGCGCAATGAGCAGGCATGCTGCATTAAGAAAATTCAGAGGAGAAAAAGTCAGTAATGAGCTTAAGGAAAAAGGCATTGTAAGCAAAGCATCGAATTGGAAATCATTTGCAGAAGAAGCGCCTGGCTGTTATAAGGATGTTGAAGAGGTTGTTGATTCTATTCATAATGCAGGAATAAGCTTAAAAGTTGTTAGAATGAAACCATTGGGTGTTTTAAAAGGATAGTTATATTTCTATTATTTTTCCTTTTCTGCCGACGTTTATAACTCTTGTTTTTCCTATTTTTTCTTCTATGCCCTCTGCTTCGTGAACATGTGAGCAAAGAAGAATATCTGGCTTAAATGTCTCTATAGCTTTTTTAACCCCTTTCGAGCCTGGAAAGAATTTAGTGAATTTTTCCATCTTTGTACCAGAGGGATGAACATGGGTTATCATTATTTTCTTATCCAAATACTTTATCTTACTAAATCCTTTTTTTAATAGGTTGAATATTTCTTTTTCCCCTAGCTGAAATAATCCGATATTTGCTCCGCCGCAGCCAAAAAGACCAACATCTTTGTATTTCACAGAGTAACCATGGAGATTTCTTGCTCCGTAAAGCTCTGCAAGGAAATCTGCAGTTGCAACAGTCTCATGATTTCCAGGAATAAGAATTACCTTTTTTTTCCTTTTAACAAAAGGACCTACAATGTTTGATGTGCTTACTTCGTTTTGTGTTAAATCACCGCAAAGTATTACCAAGTCAACATTTTCTTTTTTTGCCTTTTCAGCAAGCTTTTCTGCAAGCCCTGTATCGCCATGTATGTCTCCAGAAGCAAGTATTTTTAATTTTGATTTTTTGGGTTTTGACACATCTATTGATTTTTTCTTTTTTTCCATGTTTTATCTCTTTATTATCTCAGGTTTCTCTTTTGTCAAATTAATGATTTTAGATGGCCTGCCCTTCTTTATTCCTACATAAACAATAAAGTCCACCTTGCTTTTTATTTTTGGATCAAGGTCATCAATAGAAGTCATAAAATCCTCTCCAGCTATGTTTGCGCTTGTTGTAACAAATGGTACTCCTGCTTTTTCAACAAAAGCAGCAAACCAGTGCTTTGGAATTCTTACTCCAAGTGTATCCCATGCATTGTTGACTGATTTTGAAACAGCTTTTTTATTCTTGAGCTTTAATATTAGGGTGTATCTTCCAGGCAGTTTCTTTATCCATTTCTCAGCATCTTTTGTAATAATGCAATTATCATATATCCACTGTTTAGACGGAGCTATAACAGAGAAGGGCATTGTTTCCCTGTTTTTTATCTTTCTTATTTTATTGACTGCCTTTAAATTAAGGGCATTGCATCCTAAACCATAGATGGTGTCTGTTGGATGTACGATTATTGAACCATCTCTTATTTTAGCAATGGCTTCATCTTTTCTTAGTAAGACTTCTTCTTTTATGTAGATTCTCATAGTAAATAGGTAATAACCACTGTTTAAATAGTTTATTAAAATAACGCCCTGTTGCCAGTAAAAATACTCCAAAAAGTCAATTTTTACCTTGTAATCATCCCATTCCACAAATTTTGTCTTAAACAGTTTTTTGAATAAATTGAATTTAATCACCCCCAAAAGCTGATAGATAACCTGCCATGAATCCCTCCTCTAAGGCAGAAATCTGATCATTATATAATGATTCACTAACTGCTTCATGTGTGTAAAAGTCCTTCTCCATCTATATCGCCTGTGTAAATCCCTGTTTTAAATTTTCTTTGTTGAGAGTCAAATTTCTTATCTGCTGGAAAAATATGTTTTCAATTGTTTTTATGCTTAAATCATTCATTTTTTATCACCTCTGGCAATAAGAATAGCAGTTTTGTTTAAATACCTCATCCGGGCAGTTGTCCAGTGTCCAGTGGATATTGAAATGCCTGTATGTGAAGAAATCGTTTGTTTCAAGGCCTGCATGCATTGGACAAAAGGTTAAATTAAAATAGTGGCATTTATTCTAATTAACCATGAAAAGAGTTCATATTATTATATCTGGCTATGTGCAGGGGGTTTTATTTCGGAATAACACAAAGATCAAGGCCAGAAATCTGGGAATTAAAGGATTTGTAAGAAACCTACCTAATGGTGATGTAGAGGTTGTTGCAGAGGGAAATGAGAAAGAGATTAATGAACTGATTAATTTCTGCAGAAAAGGTTCTAGGCTCTCGTGTGTTGCTAATCTTAAATTTGAATATGAAAAGTTTAAAGGAGAGTTTGATGATTTTACAGTCAGATTTTAGAAATCAGTAATTTTTTTTGTTATATCTTTTATGTTTATTATTGTTGTCTTGCCTTCTTTTCCTCCAACTATTTTTTCTGTTGATATAAAGTTATCTTTCTCAAGCTTTGCTATCTTTCTCTGGAATGTTTTGTAGACAGCTTTGCCTCCAGCTTCCTGATATTCCTTATAGATCTCACCTATCTTTTTCCCAGAGTTTTTCTTTATTATTTCAAGTATGAATTTTCTGTCTTCATCAAGTTCAGTGCTATCTTTTGAGCTGAACTCCGGAAGCTTTTCAATTGCTTTTTTTACATCCTCCAAATTTATCTTTCTTGAAGAGCGGTCTTCTGCTGCATTTCCTGCTTCTCTCAAAAGATAAAGGCCTGACCTTATATCACCTAATTCAAATGTCTTCTCAACAGCTAATTCAATTGCCTCTTCATGCCAGACATTTTCAAAGAATGCATATTTTATTCTTTCTCTTACTATGCCATTTATTTCGTTTCCGTCGTATTGCCTAAACTCAAGCATTTCTGGCATTAATCTTGATTTTATCCTGTCTTCAAGCTCTGAAAGCCAGGAGCTGTCGTTGTTTATGAGAAATATTGACTTACGATAAATCTCCTCAAGTATTGAATAAAGAAAATCAAAGTCATCTAACTTGTCTGCTTCATCAAATACAAAAACGACTGATTTTTTGTTTAATATTCCCTTAACAACATTAAAAAGCTCATCTGTT
>JAFCBX010000048.1 GCA_017610505.1 Methanosarcinales archaeon
TACAAGTCTTAAGCAAGTTTTGGCTGATAAAAACATTGCAACTTTCAGGCTTGATTTTTTTGGTCACGGAGAGAGCGATGGAAAATTTGAAGATATTACTATTTCCAAGGCAGTTGATGACATTATCAATGCAGTAGAATTCTTAAGAGAAAAAGGCTATAAAAAGATAGGACTTTTTGGCTCAAGTTTTGGAGGGATATCAAGCATAATAGCGGCATCAAAACTAAATGGATTGATTTTTCTTGCATTAAAATCACCTGTATCTGATTATTTAGAAGTCAAAAATAAAGAAATGACAAAAAAACAAATTCAAGAATGGAAAAATAAAGGTTATACTTTTTATTTCAATAAATATGGAACAAAACTAAAATTAAACTATTCCTTTTTTGAGGATTTCAAGAATAATAATGGCTATGAATGTGCAAAAAAGATTAATATTCCTGCTTTAATAGTTCATGGAGATTACGATGAGACAGTTCCATTGGAGCAGAGCAAGAAAACCTCTAAACTAATAAAAAACTGCCGTCTTGAAATAATTAAAGGTGCAGATCATAGATACACAAAACCAGAACACTTCAAAAAAGTTATTGATTTAATCTCTGAATTTATTTTTGAGAATATATAAATTTATTTTTGTAATATTATTATGTTACCTTTTCCTCTTTTTATCTTTTTCAGCTTTCCATCATTTTCAAGCTCTGTCAGGATTAGGCTTATTGTGGCCTGTGAAACAGGAAAGTTCTTTCTTATTTCTCTTTGAGTTACACGGCCGCCTTTTTGCTTTATGAACTCATAGATTTTGTCTTTTGGATCTATTTCTTCTTCAAGAATTTTTTCATTTGTTTTTTTCATTGGCCTTCTTTTTTTGAAAAACAAAAATATTGCAGCTATAACAATCACAACCAAGATAGTGTAGGGCCATGGAAAAGCCTGTTTTTCCTCTTCATAAATATCCTCAAGGTTTATATCCTCACCCAATAAAAGCAGCTCACTCTCTTCAGACAGGTCAGGAAACACTATAAGGTCAACTATATACCTTCCTTCATCAACTATTGTTATGTTTTCCTCTGCAGAATAAACATTATAGTTACTTACATAGGTTGCTTTTATTACATAATCCCCAATAGGAAGTGTAAATGAGTAAGTTCCGTCCTTTAGTATAGTTGTCTGCTTTGGCACAGAATTAATTTCTACAACAGCATCCTTTGCGGGATTAAGCGACATATCATAAACAGTCCCATATATCTCCGCAGCATTAATGCATGGCACTAAAGCTATTGAAACTAATAAAAACAAGAAAACTAAAGACCTCTTTTTTGCCATAACAACAAATTATCTTGCAAAATATAAAAAACTTTCTGTGTTTTTTGCTTTAATCAAATTTTGGCGTTTTAAAGGGTATTAAAGTATTATAAGAGGTTTTCAGGCCAATCAACACTTAAATTCTAAAGCGTAAAAAAGCATGTTTATAAATTAAAATAATATACTTATAATATTAAAATCAATTGGAGGTATAAAATGAAAAAACAAACCGCAATTTTTATGCTGGCTGTGTTATTAGTTAGCTTGGTTCCAATATCTTTAGCTCAGGAGAATATTGAACCAGCCAGGCAAAGAACATTTACAATTACACACTCAGAGATTAAACCAAATGGACTGATAATGAAAACATCAAAATTAGTTACAGACAGTGCAATTCAATGGAGGTTTAAAAACCTTGAAAGGCTTGTCAGTAAGAACCCAAGAGCACAAAATCTTATTGAAAACATTCCTGGGGAAAAACTAGATGTATTTCTTCATATGTCAAGAGCACAGCAAAAGAAACTTCTGGAACAAGGTACTGAGAATGCACTAAAAGCAATGCAAGGACTAAAGCTTAAGCCTGTAAATAAAAGCATGTTGTTCAAAAAAAGGGTAATTGAATCTAATAAGCTAAAGCAAGCAGAGCAAAATTACATTAGGGCTGGACAAAACTATCTCAAGGCACTTAACTCATACAGACAGGTAAAGACACAGTTCCTTGAAGCAAAAGAAAGATTAAGGGAATGCAGGGATGCTGATAGTGAGGAATGCAATGAATTAAGAGAAAGAGCTCAAAACCATTCCAAAGAGATGATAATCAACAGTGCTAACATTATAATTGAGCATCTCAACAAAATAAAGGAAAAGGTTGAATCATCTGAAACAATGGATGAGGAAAGAGCTCAAAAGATAATCTCAGAAATCAACAATTCCATTTCAGAGCTCGAGGATGCAATAGAACAGGCTGAAGCTGCTGAAACAAAGGCTGAGATTAAGGAAGCTGCAAAAACAGTTTCAAAACTCTGGATTAGGATAAGACACAGGGAAAGACTTCATACAGCAAGTGTTGTTAAAGCAAGGGTCTGGGGAATAATGAAGAGAAGCGAACATCTTGAGGAAAGGCTTGACTTAACACTTGCAAAGATGGAAGAGCAGGGAATTAATGTTGAAGATATTAATGCAAAAGTAGATGAATTCAGCGAGAAGATTTTGAATGCGACAAGCAGATATGAGCAGGCACAGGATTTAATGGATGGAGCATACATTGAAGAAGACAAAGAAAAGCTTAAAGAGACTGTTGATGAGGCAAAGCAATTGATTGATGAGGCCCATGAACTGCTTAAAGAAGCACACACACTTCTTGTTGAAATAGTAAAAGACATCAAAGCAGCAGGCGGAGAGATAACGCCAGAAGAAGAGACAGAAGAAGAGGGATATGAAGTAGTTGAAGAAGAAGACAATGAAGAGGATTAATTTCTTTTTATTCTTTTGATTTTATTTTTTAAAACCCAGCAATAACAGCATTTCCAATATTTGTTGCATGGTCACTTATTCTTTCAAGATTACGTAATGTATCAACAAAGATTATGCCAGAGGAAGGATTGCAGATTTTCTTCTTTAATCTCTCTATGTGATTATTTTCAAATTCCTTTTCTTTTGCATCCACCTCACTTTCAAGCTCGTCGATTTCACTTGCAATCTTTTTGTTATCATCTTTCAATGAATTAACTGCCTTACCATAGACATTTTCAACTTTTTTAAACATTATCCTAAGCTCTTCCATTGCATATTTTGAGAATCTTAATTTTTCTTTATTTTTCCTTTCAACCAACTCAACAATATTATTGACATGATCTCCTACTCTTTCAATATCACCCACACTATGGGTTAGAATTGCAAGCCTTTTTGTATCTTTTTTATTTAATGATTTGTGGGATATTTCTTCAAGATAATTATTTAATGATCTAAAAATTTCATCAACAGCCTCTTCTTTTCTAATCACAATATTAATGAGGTCTTTTCTGCCTTCTAAAAAAGCAATTTCACTTTCTTTTAACATAACTTGTGTTATTCTTGCCATTCTTATTGTCTCTCTCCCAGCCTGTGACAAAGCTATAGATGGAGTGTTTAAAACCCTTTTTTCCAGAAATTTAGTTCCCCTGTCAATCCTTACATCTTTTCCAGGAATCAGTTTTTTAAGAAAACGAATTAAAACAAAAATAAAAGGCAGTAGCAAAAATGCAATAGAAACATTAAACAGGGTGTGGGCATTGGCAATCTGCCTCGGCAGATTATTTGATGTAAGTGAAACAAGATAAGTGAATAATGAAATAAAGGGAATGAATATTATTGCTCCTATTGTCTTGAATATAAGATGAAACCAGGCAGCTCTTTTTGAGGAAAGGGAAGAGCCAATAGAGGCAATAAGCACAGTAGCACATGTTCCAATATTAGCACCTATCATTATGGCAATAGCTGCCTTTAAGCTGATAATATTCTCCATTCCCATTGCAATTACCAAGCCAGAGGTTGCAGAGCTGCTCTGGATGATTCCAGTAAATAGGGCTCCAGCCAAAACCCCTAAAATGGGTATTTCAGAAAAACTGGTTATCATATTCAGGAAAAAAACAGAATCCTGCAGAGGTCTTGCACCATCTGCCATAAAATTCATTCCCAAGAAAAGAAGCCCAAAGCCAAGGAAAACCTGGCCAATATAATGCGTTTTTTTCTTTTTTCCAATAAACAGTAATGCTGTTCCTATTGCAATTATTGGAAGAGCATATTTACCTATCTTAAATGCCACAAGCTGTGCTGTTATTGTTGTTCCTATATTGCTTCCGATTATAACACCAGCTGATTGTTCTATGGTCATTAATCCAGCATTAATCAGTCCAATTAAGGTTACTGTTGTTATGCTGCTGCTCTGAATTATTGCTGTAATCAATGCACCGCCTAAAATTCCTTTAATTGGCCTGTCTGTTAATCTCTCTAATATAATCTTTAATCTTTTGCCAGCAGCCTTTTGCAGGCCCTCGCTCAATAAGTAAATGCCATATAAAAATAAGGCAAGGCCTCCAAGAATCCTGAAAATAATCATTAAAGTTTCCATAAACCCCAATAAGAAAGAAGAGCATGATTATTTAAGTTTTATTATTCTCCAGTAGAGTATTAATTTATTTATTTCTTAAAACCACCAAATATTTAAACAATAATAGAATTACGAGATAAAAAGAGGTGTTTCATGATGAAAAATAAAATAACTATTACATTAATACTAACAATCTTAACTATATTCTTTGTTTCTGGATGTATTAGAACTGATACAGAACCAACTCCTGAAGAACAACCAACACCAGGAGAAACAGGAGATGAAGCAGTTAGTGAGATATCTGAGGATATTTCTGATATTGATATAATGGATGATAATTTAGATACTCAAGATTTAGATAATTTAGCGCAGGACTTAGATAATCTTGACTGGTAAGGACTTTTTTCTTTTTCTACCACAATCTTTATATACTATTTAGAATCCTATCTCCTTCTGAGGGTATTAAAATGAGAAGAACAAATACATGCGGAGAGCTTACGAAAAAGGATGTTGGAAAGAAAGTAGTGCTTGATGGCTGGACACAGAGCAGAAGAGACCATGGTGGATTAATTTTTATTGACCTTAGGGACAGGCATGGCCTAACACAGATAGTCTTTGATCCTTCTCACAATAAAGATACTCATAAAATGGCCGAGCACATTGGCCGAGAATTTGTTCTCGAGATAAAGGGCAAAATCAGGAACAGAAAAAGCGGAATGATAAATCCAAAATTAAAAACAGGAGAAATAGAGGTTTTGGTTGATGAGCTTAAAATAATTAACAAATCAAAAACCCCTCCAATTGAAATAGATGACAGGATTGAAGCTGGAGAGGAAACAAGATTAAAGTACAGATATTTAGATTTGAGAAGACCTATTATGCAGAAAAGGATAGCACTAAGGCACAAAATTGTAACAACTGCAAGGGATTACTTCAATAAGCATGATTTTATTGAGATAACAACACCAATGCTTGTCAAGTCAACTCCAGAAGGTGCACGAGATTATATTGTTCCTTCAAGAGTAAATCCTGGAAGATTTTATGCTTTGCCGCAAAGCCCGCAACTGTATAAGCAAATATTGATGATTGCAGGATTTGATAGGTATTACCAAACAGCTATTTGTTTAAGAGATGAGGACTTAAGAACTGACAGGCAGCCAGAGCACATGCAGTTTGATTTTGAGATGAGCTTTGTTACAAGCGATGACATAAGGGAGTTTACAGAAGGGCTTTACAAGCATCTATTCAAAGAGGTTTTAAACATTAAACTGGACAAATTTCCTGTATTTACATACAAGGAAGCTATGGAAATGTTTGGAGTAGATAAGCCAGATATAAGATTTGGGCTTGAGTTGATTGATGTAACAGATATTGTCAAGAAATCAGATTTCTCGGTTTTCAAAAAAGTTGAAGCTGTGAAATGCATAAATCCTGAAAAAGACCTTAGCAGAAAAGAGCTTGACAAATATATTGATTTTTGCCAAAAAAACGGGGCAAATGGAATGGCATGGATGAGGGTTACAAATAAAGGATTGGAAAGCAGCATTGTTAAATACTTTAGCACTGATGTGCAAAAGGAATTACTGAAAAGAACAAAGGCAAAAAAAGAAAGTATTTTGATGTTTGTTGCAGGCACCCATAAAACAGTTAATGAAAATTTAGGCAAGCTAAGGTTGAAATTAAGGGATGACCTTAAT
>JAFCBX010000049.1 GCA_017610505.1 Methanosarcinales archaeon
ATGAGCATCTTTAAAAATATTTATGAAATGTATTACAACAAAGAAAACAAATAAATACTACCTCTGTTAAAAACATTGTATGAAAATAAAACTTTTTGGAGCTGCCAAGACAGTAACTGGCTCTTGCTATAGCTTGGTTACAGCAAAGGACAATATTCTTATTGACTGCGGAATGTTCCAGGGAAGCAAGAAAGAGACAGCCTTAAACTATGGAAGTTTTGGATTTAACCCAAGGGATTATTCAGCACTTCTCCTTACTCATGCGCATCTTGACCACTGCGGCAGGATTCCTAAGCTTGTGAAAGAGGGCTTTAATGGAAAAATTTATTGCACATCAGCAACAAAGGATTTAGCCCGTATTATTATGCTGGATTCTGCAAAGATAAACTGGCATGATATTAGGTTAGAGAATAAGAGAAGGCAAAGATTAGGCCAGCCACCAAGAGAGCCAATGTACACTGAAAAAGATGTTGAAAATGCAATGAAATTATTTAATGTGATTGAATATGACAAAGTTATTCAAATTTCTGAGAATATTAGTGCAACATTTTATGATGCAGGCCACATACTTGGATCAAGCTTTATTCAGGTTGAGGTAACTGAGAAAAACAAGAAAAAAATCATTGTTTTTTCAGGTGATGTTGGCCAAGAAAACACACCAATAATTAAAAATCTGGAGCATATTCAAAAAGCAGATTATGTATTTATTGAGTCAACCTATGGAGACAGGATACACCCACCAATAGCTGAAAGAAAACAAGAGCTTCTTAATATAATTCATGATACTTATGATAATAATGGAAAGGTTCTTATTCCTGCATTTGCAGTTGAGAGAACACAGGAGCTTCTTTATGATATTAACGAATTAGTTGAGAAAAACCTTGCTCCAAAGATAAATGTTTATGTTGATACTCCTATGGGCATAAGGGTAACAGAGGTTTTCAAAAGGCATCCTGAATGCTATGATAAAAAAATACTAGAGCTTCTTAAATCAGGGGACAACCCATTCTCTTTTCCTGGATTGAAATATACAAATACTGTAAAAGAATCAATTAAGCTTAACAACTTACATGAGCCATGCATAATTATTGCTGGTAGTGGAATGTGTACTGGCGGCAGGATAAAGCACCATATAAAGCACAATATATGGAATAAAAGAAACACCATGCTGTTTGTTGGCTATCAAGCTAGGGGGACTCTTGGCTATTACATAAAAAGAGGGGAAAAGAGAATAAGGCTATTGGGAACACAGGTAGCTGTTAAGGCAAAAATTGAATCAATTGATAGTTTTTCAGCTCATGCAGATTATAAAGGCCTGCTTAACTGGCTAAGACATTTTTCTCCAAAACCAAAAAAAGTCTTTATAGTGCATGGTGAAGAAGAAGCAATGATCCCTTTCTCAAAAAGAATTGAAAAGCTTGGCCTTAAAACAAAAATACCAGACATGGAAGAAGAGATTACTCTTTAATAATATTCTTTATTTCTTCCTGCAGGTTTCTCTTTATCATTGAGTCATGGCTTGCAACAACCTGCGCAGCAACATAAGAGGCAATCTTTCCTGATGTCTTGACATTCAGGCCATGTGAGATTCCATAAAGAAAGCCGCCAGCATAAGCATCGCCTGCTCCTGTTGTGTTTATGGCATCTACCTTAAAACCATTTATTTTGTGGAGTCCATCATTATCCATAATAAGACTGCCATGTTCACCAATCTTGACTATTGCTATCTTACAGAATTTTTTTATTTCCTCAACTGCTTCAATTGGTTTTTTGCCAGTCAGCTTTTCTGCTTCGTCTTCATTTACAAAGATAATGTCAGCATAATCATTTATTATATTGTTTACCTTTTCCTTATGCCTTTCTATGAGTGCAGGGTCTGCTAAATCAATTGAAATTAAAATATTATTCTTTTTTGCATGCTTCATTGCATAAAATACTGCCTCTGCCTGCTTTTGGCCGTCAAGCTGGTATGCCTCAATATGAAGTATTTTTGAGTTGCTTATGTCCTCAAGGTTAATGTCACTTTTGGTTAAATTCATTCCTGCTCCTAAACATGTGGCCATTGTCCTTTCAGTATCCGGAGTTACCATCACAACACATATGCCCTGTATTTCATTGCATGACTTAAATCCTGGAATGATTCCTACTTCCTGAACAAGCTTTTTGTATGTGATTGCATTAATGTCATTGCCAATCATTCCAATAAAAAGGGATTTTCCGCCGAGACTGCATACACTTGCAAGAGCATTTGAAACACTTCCCCCTGCAGAATCCTTTACAAGGCTGTTATCAAGCATAGAAAGTATCTTTTTGCTCTGCTCAGTATTTATAAGGTTCATGTTGCTCATCATGAGTCCATTTTTTAGTATGAAATCCTCATTTACTTCCACAACTTTATCAAGAAGGGGATATCCAATCCCCACAACATCATATTTCATCTTTACCCCAAATAAAAAAGCGCCGGGACTGGGACTTTCACAAATGATTGCGAACGAAGTGAGCTCGAGGGACTTCAATTGCAAAGCAATTGAATGTCGCTCTTTGCGTATCAAATGAGCGTAACCATTTGGTTTGAACCCAGATATCCTTTCGGAAACTGGCTGTTTTTGGCTTAAGCCAATACCTTAGCAAACCTACTGCCGCTCAAGGCCAGCGCAATTCCAGATTATGCGATCCCGGCTTGGTAATTTAGAACTTCTCTTAAATTTAAATAACTTTTGCTTTACTGCTTTTGCATTTCAGGAGGAATCAGAATAGGTATTCCCCCTTCTATAGGATAGTTAGCATTGCACTCTGTGCATATTAACTTAGTTTTATCTTTGTTATACCTAAGATTAGATTTACATACAGGGCATGCAAGTATTTTAAAAAGTTCTCTTGGAATTGGTTCTTTCATTTGCGTAATTACCACCATAACATATTTTATTTCTTTTAAGCTTTTCGCAATGTTTTAAAAACAATTTATTTGAAAAAAATTGGATTTATTTTTAAATCTTTCCAAAAACCAAAAGGTTTATATATAATGCATGAATACTCTTTATAAATATTTGGTTTAAGATTATTTTAACTTTAAAGTATTAAATTTTGGGGGTGTTTATTATGCCTAGTTATATAAAAAAATGTCCAGAATGCGGAAGCATAAACCTTTTCTGGAATAAAGATAAGGGAGAAATCATTTGCCGTGACTGTGGTCTAGTCATTGAAGACAAAATGGTTGATTTTACACAGGAATGGCACGAGTTTGACTCTGATTCAGGTGAGAAGAAAAGAAGGGCTGGAGCTCCAATGACCTACACCCAGTTTGATCAGGGTTTAGGTACAGATATTGGAAGAAAAGCAGATTTAAGCATTCTGAATACAAAAAATAGAAATAAGTTTTTTAGATTGAGAAAATGGCAGTACAGGATTTCAACTGCTATTGAGAGAAATCTTAAGCTTGCACTTGCAGAGCTAAAGAGGGTTGCCTCTTATCTCAAGCTTCCTGGCAGTGTTGAAGAGGAAGCAGCAAGGGTTTATACTCTTGCAGTTCAGAAAGGCCTTGTAAGGGGCCGTTCAATGGAATCAGTTGTTGCAGGAGCACTCTATGCTGCCTGCAGAAGGCATGAGGTTCCAAGGACGTTAGATGAATTATCTGAGGCCAGTGGAATTGAGAAAAAAGAAATTGGGAGAACATATAGGTTTGTAACAAGAGAGCTTGGAATAACCATATTCCCAAGCAATCCTGCTGACTATATAGCAAGATTTTCATCTGCTTTAAAGCTTTCTGCAGAGACGCAGTCAAATGCAATTGAGATACTTGAGCAGGCCCAAAAAGCAGAGCTAACATCTGGAAGAGGACCTACTGGAATTGCAGCAGCAGCATTATATGTTTCTGCATTGCTGCATGGAGAAAAAAGAACTCAAAGGGAAGTTGCTGATGTTGCAGGCGTAACAGAGGTTACAATTAGAAACAGGTATAAAGAGCTGCTTGAAAAGCTTAAGCTTGAGAAGGAAATCAGGAAATTAAAGAAGAAAAAAGACTAAAACCTGAACAAGACTTTTTCAAAGTTTATTATATTTTTATTTTTTATATTAATTCCCTCTTTTTTTAATAGTTTTATCTTTTGTTTTATTCCCTTTGCATAACCTCCAATAAAACCATCTGAATTAACAACCCTATGGCAGGGTATTGTTATTGGCCTCTTGTTATTATGCAAGGCAGTTCCAACAGCCCTGTAAGCACGTGTTTTAAGTTTTTCAGCAATTATCTTATATGTTGTTACTTTGCCCTTTGGAATCTTTTTTGTAAGCTCCAGAACTTTTTCTTTGAATAGCATTTTTAGTTTAAGATGCTTAAAATCTTATTAAGGTTTTCTTTTGTCTGCTCTTTTTTATATGTTTTTGCAAGTTTTATTATTTTATCATTATTGAGTTTAATTCCTTTTTGTTTTAATAATGCTTTTGTGTTCTTGGACATAAGGAACTGGCAGAACTGGGTTATATTCTTTGGCTTTTTTGTTATTTTGCAGCGTTCAAAGTCAATGAGAACAGGCTTTTTGTCAATTATAATATGCTTTAGTGGATGGTGCATCTCTTCCTTATCAAATTTGAGCTTGTCCATGATGTAAAGCTGGTTAAAGATGTTTTTTATTGTTTTGATACCCTCTTGTTTTTTGTTTTTTTCAATAAAATCAAGAATAAAATCTCCCTTAATAAATTCATAAGCAAAATAACCCATGCCTGAGAAAAGCAGCTTAGGGCCAATATTATGCTTGTTTAATATCTTGATCCACTTAACCTCATTTGCAATCCTTCCCTTTGCCTCGCTTTTTGGGTTTTTTGTTTTTATAACAATTTTTTTCTTTTTCAGATTAGCCTTGTAAAGAAGCCCGCGATGGCCTCTTGCAAACTTTTTTATGTTCTTTAATCCTTTTTTTTCTAATATTTTTAACAGACCTGATTTTTTTATTAAATAAACAAGCAAGGTTTCAAAAAACAATTTTTTTTCATCTATCTGCCTGAATTCAAAGCAATAATCCTT
Organism: Methanosarcinales archaeon; assembly: GCA_017610505.1. Taxonomy (GTDB): domain Archaea; phylum Nanobdellota; class Nanobdellia; order Woesearchaeales; family CG1-02-33-12; genus CG1-02-33-12. The sequence goes on from JAFCBX010000049.1 coordinate 5,021, forward strand.
CAATAATTCATCAACTTTTTCCTTTTTTGTCAGTGAGCTGAAGACAATAAGGATCTTGCCATTTTCTTTTAGATGTTCACTTGCTTCAGAAAGAAATCTTTCCAGGGTTTCATGGCCTTTTATTCCGCCGTAAATGCTTTTGTCCTCTATCCCTTTGTCCTGCGGCAGATATGGGGGGTTGAAAATTATTAAATCAAATAAAATATTTTTTTCAAGGAAGCCATGTATTTTTTTATTTTTAATTTTTTTTAGAAAATTATTTTTAAATTGTTTTTTTGCTTGTATTTTCTTAAATAAATCAAATAGACTGCTTTCAAAAAAATGAATATTCTTTGCATTCTGTTTTAATGCATTTTTCCTTGCCAGTTTGATTGCATCCCTGCTTATATCAATTCCAATAACCAATTTGGCTTTTTCTGAGGCTGCTATTGACTGTATTCCAGAGCCTGTTCCAACATCCAGTACAAAACCATGGGAATGCTTTTTTACATGCTCTGCAAGCAGAAAAGAGTCTTCCATTGGCTCATAGACTTCAAACATAATGATTAAGAATAAGAATTAGTTATTAAATCTTTTGCATAAATAAAAAATAAAAAATTAAGAAAATTTATCTTCTTCTTTTCTTTCTTTTTGCAGGCTTCTTCTTTGCTTTCTTCTTCTTAGGCTTAGCTTTCTTCTTCTTTTTCCTGTGTCCGCCTCTAGCCATCTTTGCTCTTGAGACATCTCCTCTCTTGTCAATGAAGTAAAGGTACCCTCTTGCTTTCTTAACACCTACCTTTTCTACTTTTTCTTTCTTTTTCTTTCCTTTCTTTCTTCCGCCCCTGGCCATCTCTACTCTGGAGATATCTCCTGCCTTATCAATAAAGTACAGATATCCGGCTTTTTTCTTAATTCCTACTTTTGCTACTTTTTCAGCCATTTTTTGACCTCCTTTTTGTTTTAGAATACTCCCCCCCAAACCAAATCAAGGGTAATTGTTTTATTGACGAGCTAGTATTTAAACTTTGCTGTTTTTCATGACGGTTTATTGACGAAAAAACAAGAAATTAGTATACTGATTTAGTTATTTACTGCTTTTTTTGAGGTTTTCATCGACTGCATTAAAGTATTCCTTAACTCTGGTTAAAATAGTTGGTATCAAAAAGCCCTCAAACTTTTCCTCAAATATCTCACCCAGGCTTAAAAATTCTGTAATCCTGTAAATGTTATTTGTTTTTTCAATTATAAACAAATCCTTTAACCTTCTTAACTGCCTTCTTATGTTTGATGATGCTACTCCTGTAAGGGGCAGCTTATGTTTTTTTCTTGCCTTAATAACCTTTTCTTTAGTCTCTTCTGATGTTAGTTTCTTTTTTTGCTTTTTTGCATTTAAAAGAACATAAAGAACATCAACTATAACATCACGGGAATCTCCTGGCTGCAAAAGCCCTATGCTTAGGCATAGCTTTCTAATAATATCTCTTCTGGTTTGATTATGCGGCCTTTCATAGCGCCTTAATGTTATCTCTGAAAGAGGAATGTCTTTTGATATTTTTTTCATGATTAAACAATTTGATAGTAAGCTTATATTTATAACTTTTGTTTAAAATATTTTATTCCACTAATGTATGGCTACTGATTTGTAATGGAATAAAATGTGCTCAAGAGCGAGGGCCGAATATGCTGCATAGCAATGCTCCGAGCTTTTGACAGAATTACTTTAATACACAACCACATTTAAGGCATACCTGTGACCCGAGTTTTTCATCAAACTTTGTGTTTGTACCATAATCTAACACAGTCCCGCACTTCGGGCATTTTGGCTCTAAAAACTTTACAGATTCAAATAAATTAAGATTTTCCACCTAGAACCCCCACATATTAATTTATTGGGTTGTTTATATATAAACCTTTCGAAATTTAGTTTTTAAAAACAGCAAAGTTTAAATTTAATGAGATTTTAGATTCAAAATATGGGAAAGTATAAACTCCCTGAAAAAAGAGAGGATGTTAGTATAAGTTATGTAGATACAGAAAAAGGATTCCAGCTAAATGTACAATCTATTGATGATATAAAGGGGTGCATTAGCCCTTTGTTAAAATACAGGGGATCAGTTGACTTGAAAGGACATGATGCTGTTGTAGAAATATATGCAAATGATGAATTCTGGAAACAGAAACATTATCTTACCAAATTATAAGTTTTTTCTTGTAACCTACACATTCCCACCAGTCTGAGAAGTCAACAAAAAATGGTAGATTATTGTCTTGTTTCAGATGTTCCATTTTATTGTTAACTATAAGTTCAACTTCTCCTGTAAAAACATTATTTTTTTGCTTGAAATGGTTTGCAATAATCTTATCACTTATCCTAATGTTATACTTATCATACAGCTGTTTCTTAAGGCCATATGATTCTAATATATCATTTATCAAATAGGAATCATTCCTGCTTAATATCCTTAAGGTTTTCTCACCCTTTCCCAAACACCCGCCTATTTTTGAAAGATTTTTTAACCTAACATCTTTTATATTTTCTTTGACAATAACATAAGGAAGCCCTTCTAAGATAGATATCATTTTCCTAAATTGTTTTTCACTATTTATTTTTAAAAGTTTATTTAATATATATAACATAGAACTTTCATAGAATTCATAACTCTTTTTTTTGTCATTCTGATATTCTATAGCCTTTAGTAAGGTTTTCCAAAGGGTATGATTTTTGATTAGTGTGCCATCAAAGTCAATAAGAGCATCTACCCTTTCGTCAATTGCCATCTTAACTATTTGAAATATGTATCAAGTTTGCTTTGGTCAAGACTATTAATTAAATCATCTTTTTCAAAGCCCAAAACCTCAAATATCTTTTCAACAGAAGGGATAATCTGGTTGTTTATATAATAATCTTGGTCATAATCATCTTTGCTTATCTCTTCTGGAAGTTTAGCCCTATCTCTTATTTTTTCTTTGCTTTTCCCCTTTGTTATCACATACTTGATGAGCGAGCCAGGACCAACAGGAATACCCTTGTCAATCATCCTTTGAGCTGCTGCAACATGAGGCCCAATTGAATCATATTCGCTTATTGCTTTTTGCAGTTGAGTGTGTATAACAACCTTCTCAATAGGAATCTTTTTTTCTCTAAGATTTATAATAACCTCTTTTACATAATTGAATGCCTTTTTTGGATTTCCATCTTTTAAAATTATATTTAAAACCTCTCTCTGTGTTTCCTTTGCAATAAATGACCAGTTTCTTCTTATTGTTTCAAAACCCTTAATTATTATATGATTATCTTCTGAAAGCAGTGCATATTTTTTCTTTGCACCATACGCGCCCTCTTTTGCTGATACAAAAATACCTCTTGGATAAAATCCCTCATACTCAATTTCCATCAGACCCGGAAGAGTGGCGTTGATTGATTCAACAAACTTTTTTGTGTCATCCTCTGTTTTTTTATCTAATATTAAAAATACAGAATCTGTGTCAGAATACAACACCTTGAAGCCGGCATTTTTTGCATCTTCAATAACTTTTTTTATATAATGCCTCCCATAGGCTGTTATGCTTCTTGCACATTCTATTGAATACCATCTTGCACCAAAAAATCCCATATAACCATACATTGAATTTCCAATTGTTTTTAATGCATACTGCCTTGCATTAAACAGCTTAAGTTTTTTCTTGTCAACACTTTTCATTATTTCTTTTACACGCATTCTTCTCGTTATTATACCTTCAAGAACTGTTGAGATAAATCCCTTTTTCTTTGAGCAAAACCAGTAATTATCAAAACCAGGGACATGTTTTTCATCCTCACAGCATTCGCAGTTAAGCGTGTCTGGAGATATATTATGAGATGTTATTATGCTTGGGTACAGGCTTCTGAAATCAAAGATAGTTATATCCTTATACAGCCCAGGTGTAGGCTTGAAAACAAAAGCCCCCTTATACGTATTTTTTCTTCTTTCACTTATCTCATCATAAGTTGGTTTGTTTGGAACAATCTCATTAATAACATTTGCTTGTTTTATCAAGTACCATTCATCCAATTGTGAGAAACTCATCCTGCTTACATCAGCTATTGGAAGCCCAACTATCTTAACAAGTTCAACAATATTAGGCAGGATTTCCTTGCAGAGCATGAATGTTAATTTTGAATCCTGCAGGTTATAGTCGCAGAACTCTTCAAGCTTTTGTGGTTTGTTATCCCATACAAAAGCAAGGTTATCAAGGTTAACATCATTTTTCTTTTCTCCAAGAATCTCTTCTGCAACTGAATTAAGAGAATATGTGTCTGTCTCCAGTGTTGTTCCCATTATTTTTCTTATGAACTTGAATATATCAAGGTGGGCAATACCTGTAAGTTTTGTTGTTGTAATTCCCCTTTTATTGATTTTTATTGAGCTATAGTCAAGACAGATATTAAGATTTACTTTGTATTTTCTTGCTCTTGTTTCAATATAGGGAAAATCAAATCCATCAGAAAAATAACCAGTTATAATGTCTGGCTTGTAAGATTCTATTATTTCTTTAAATCTTTTTAACAGCTCTAGCTCGCTGCCAACAAATTCTATATAACCTTTTTTTGTCTTAAATCTTTTCCATGTGATAACTTTGCTTAGTTTATCCCCATAAAAACTTACCATAACTATTGGATTTTTTTCTGCGTCAATAACCTTTCCTAGAGGGTTATATGTTTCTATGTCAAATGCAAGGATTTTTGGGTTTTCTATTACCTTATCTGTTATCTGCTCTATTTTATTTGCGTTCATAACAGAAACCCTTGATTTCTTGTTTATGAACTCACCATCTGCTTTACATAATGCCAACGGAGTTATATCCTTGTCTATGAGATATTTTCTTGTAAACTGAATGTCAAACTCATAGGTTTCAACATCAAGATTTTTTATTTCATTTCTTATAACAGGGATATCTCTTGGCAGCTTTGTAAATACCTTTAAAGCAGTTACACTCTTTCCAAGCAGTTTTTTATTGCATAGTTCTGTTTTTGTTACTATGCTTGTTGTTCCATTATTATTAATCCTTATTTTTTTGATTTTTTCCCTTATTTTGTCTATAGCTTTTTTTGATACAACCCAAAAATAAGGCTCAAAGCTGTCATCCTGGACACAAATTTGTTTTCCGTCAATTGTTTTTCCAAATAGGTTTATAACTGCCTTATCCTGCTCTACAGTATAGCTTACATCTATTGGGTAAAACTCTATTTCAACCATTTTACTATCAGAAGAGTAATTAATATATAAAGCTTATGAAACTGTTTCTGAGAATACAATTACCTTATACTAAACAAAAGAGATAAGATAAATTTACAATACATTTAAATATAATTCTTTTTTATTACTTTTTATGATTTATGATTTAATCATAATTGGTGCAGGGCCTGCTGGCCTTTCAGCAGCTATTTATGCATCAAGATATAATCTCAATGCCCTTGTTATAGGAGATGAGCCCGGAGGCATGGCAGCTGAGGCATATAAAATAGAAAACTATCCTGGCTTTAAGTCTGTCTCAGGAATGGAATTAATGAACAAATTTAAAGATCAGATAAAGGGATTGGTTGATATAAAACAGGAAAAGATTATTGAATTAAAAAAAGAAAATAATTTTGTGATAACAACCAAAAGGGGAGTTTACAAATCAAAAGCAGTTATAATTGCCTCAGGCACAAAAAGAAGAAAACTCAACATTAAAGGAGAGAAAGAATTTCTTGGCCGCGGAGTAAGTTATTGTGCAACTTGCGATGCTGCTTTTTTCAGGGACAAGGTTGTTGGAGTTGTTGGAGGAAATGATGCTGCTGCAATGTCTGCATTATTGCTTGCAGAGTATGCAAGAAAGGTTTTCATAATCTACAGAAAAGAAAAAATAAGGGCAGAGCCATTAAGGGTAAGCCAGCTGGAAAAAAACAAGAAAATCACCATAATAAACAATACAAATGTTATTGCTGTTAATGGAGATAAAATGATGAGTTCAGTTACTCTTGACAAAGAGTTTAGTAAGAGCAAAGAACTTGCTCTTAATGGTTTATTTATTGAGATAGGCTCTGTTCCATCAACAATTTTGACAAAAAAATTAGGCATAAAACTAGATGAAGAAGGATATATTACAGTTGATTCTGTGCAGAAAACAAATATTGAAGGTTTTTATGCTGCAGGCGACATAACCACAAACTCAAATAAATTCAGGCAGATAATAACAGCAGCTTCAGAAGGGGCTGTATCAGCACATTCTGTCTATGAGTTTTTGAAGAACAAGAATTAAAATGGCCATCTATGAAGAATGGAAAAAGGATATTGAAGAAAAATTAAAAGAGGTTGGGCTTGATAAAATTCCAGCAATAGTAAAAAGATGTCCAAAGTGCAATTCATTAAGCTTGGAGTTTGACCAGAAAACAGGTCGTGTTTTCTGCACTAAGTGCGGCTTTGAGATGTTTTTTCCAAAATAAAGAGGTGTTAAAATGACTTTACAGCATAAGCAGCAAAGAGTTGGAGTTTTTGTTGATGTGCAGAATATGTATTACTCTGCAAAAAATATGTATAATGCAAAGGTTAATTTTAAGGAAATATTAAAAGAGGCTGTTGGACAAAGGTCTTTGATAAGAGCAATAGCATACTGCATAAAGGCAGATGTAAAGGATGAGAAAAACTTTTTTGAACAGATATTCCCGGGTGGTGCAAAAAAAGGAGACTGGGATATTGGAATAGCAATGGACATGATAGAGCTTGCACCAAAGCTTGATTCTCTTATTCTGGTTAGCGGTGATGGAGACTTCTGCCCTTTATTGCAGCATTTGAGAAGAGCCCTTGGATGCAGGGTTGAGGTAATAGCCTTTGGAAGAACATCATCATCAAAACTTAGAGAAGATGCAGACAGTTTCTTTGACCTTGATAAAACCAAAAGAAAGTTTCTGATTCCACTGAAGAGAAAAACTGAAAAACCAAATACAGGGAAAAGCACAAAAGATGTATAAAATAAAAGAGAAGAAATTTCTTGCAGAAAAAACTTACCTGATAAAATTGTTTGCTCCTGATATTGCAAAAAAGGCAAAACCAGGAAATTTTGTTATGCTAAGGATTGATGAAAAAGGAGAAAGAATCCCATTAACAATTGCAGACCATGATTTTGAAACAATAACAATTATTTTTCTTGTTGTTGGAAAAACAACAGAGGATTTATCAAAATTAAATAAAGGAGATAATCTTCTTGATGTTGTAGGTCCTTTAGGTAATCCTATCAAAATTAAAAATTATGGCAAAGTTGTCTTTGTTGCAGGTGGCCTTGGAATTGCAGCAATCTACCCCCAGTTAAAGGCATTGAAAAGAGAAAACAGAATAATATCAATAATAGGTGCAAGAAAAAAAGAGCTTTTGTTCTTGCTGGATGAGATAAAGCAGTTTTCAGACAAACTAATTGTGTGCACTGATGACGGCTCTTATGGAAAAAAGGGATTTGTTACAGATGCATTAAAAGAGATAGTTGATAAGGAAAAGATAGATATGGTTATTACAATAGGGCCGCCTGTTATGATGATGGCTGTTTCTGAACTAACAAGAGGAAAAGTGAAGACTATTGCCTCAATAAACTCAATAATGGTTGATGGAATAGGGATGTGCGGCAGCTGCAGGGTTCGTGTTAATAACAAAATAAAATTTGCCTGTGTTGATGGACCTGAATTTGATGCCCATGAGGTTGACTGGGACGAGCTTCTTAAAAGAAATTCAAAATACAAAGAAGAGGAATGCAAGTGTTTAAAATGAAACCTGAGGAACAAAATCCTAAGGAAAGGATACACAATTTCAAAGAGGTATGCCTTGGTTATACAAAAGAGCAGGCAATAGAAGAAGCTAAAAGATGTTTGCAATGCCCTGTTCCATTATGTGAGAAAGGATGCCCTGCCGGAATCTCAATAAAAGAATTCATAAAACACATTGTAGATGAGGAATTTGATCTTGCACTAAAAATAGTCCTTGAAAAAAACAGCCTTCCTGGAGTATGCGGAAGGGTTTGCCCTGCTGAAGAGCAGTGCAAAAAAATATGCATAAGCAAGCCTGCAATCAACATAAATCTTCTTGAAAGATTTGTTGCAGATAATTCAGAAAAAATTATTAAGAGTGTAAAAAAAACAGGAAAAAAGATTGCTGTTGTCGGCTCTGGGCCAGCTGGACTTGCATGCAGCTCAGAGCTTGCATTAATGGGTTATGAGGTTGTTATTTTTGAGGCATTGCACAAGCCAGGAGGTGTTCTCACTTATGGGATTCCTGAATTCAGGCTTCCAAATAAAATTGTTATGGATGAGATAAATTATATAAAAAAACTTGGTGTTAATATAAAACTTAATTCTGTTATAGGAAAGCTCTTTAGCATTGATGAGCTTCTTAAAAAATATGATTCTGTGTTTATTGCAACTGGAGCAGGCTTGCCATATTTTTTGGGAATAGCTGGTGAAAATTTAAATAATGTTTATTCTGCCAATGAATTCTTAACAAGAAATAATCTTATGAAAGCCTATAAATTTCCTGAATACATAACTCCTGTTAAGAAAGCAAAAAAAACAGTTGTTATTGGTGGGGGAAATGTTGCTGTTGACTCTGCAAGGGTTGCCAAACGCCTTGGCTCTGATGTTACAATAGTTTACAGAAGATCAAGAAATGAGATGCCTGCACGTAATGAGGAGATAAAACATGCAAAAGAAGAGGGCATTGAGTTTGTGTTCCTAGCAAATCCCTTAAGAATAATCGGAAAAGATGATGTTGAGGCTGTTGAGTGCATAAGAATGAAGCTCGGTGAGCCAGATGATTCAGGGAGGAAGAGGCCTCTGCCTTTGAAAGGCTCTGAGTTCAAAATAAGCTGCGACCAGGCTATTGTTGCAATCGGCCAGGGTCCAAATCCCATGATTGGAAAAACAATAGATTTAAATATAGGAAAAAAAGGGAACATAATAGTTGATAATAATTATCAAACATCAATCAATAATGTTTTTGCAGGCGGAGACATAACATCTGGCTCTGCAACTGTCATAAAAGCAATATCAGACGGCAAAAAAACTGCAAAGATAATTAATGAAAAAATAAAAAGAGGTTAAAATGAAAGAAATAAGGACAAAGCTAATACTTCTGTTTTTATTTGTTGTACTTTCAGTAATTGTTGTCAATGCAATGACTACAGTAGGAACAGTACTTCTTACATACCTTATTGTTATATTTGGCATATATATAAGTATGGCATATATGATAATAACTTTTATATTACATAAAAATAATCTGCCGACAGAATCATGGATAGTGTTTTCTGTTGTTGCCATATTCCTTTCAGCAAGCTCTTTTTTTGGGAGATTTATGAATAACATTCTTGTGGCTGAGCAGTTTCTTGCCATGAGCATGATTTTGTTGTTTGTCGCGGCATTGATGAAATTCTGGGGAGTTATGGCCATGACTGAGAAAAAGAAAAAAATTATAAAACAAAAAAAGAAGAGAAAGCGCAAATAATTTTATAATTCAACTTTCATCAAATTTATTTCTTTTATTAGATTGATGTATCCTTCAACAACTCTCCTGCTTTTTATCTTGTTTATTTTATCACTAACCCTTTGAAGAAACTTTGCTATCTTTTTTTTATCTTCATCCTCATTTTGCATAACAACATTAACATAATTGTCTAAAATAGATGCCCCATCAAATTTTATGTTAATGTTTTTTTCCATTTTCTTGAGGTCATTAAAAATATGCTCTGCAACCATTTCAGGATAATCTATTACAGTGTGCCTCATTATCTGCTTGTCAATGCCGTCATTAAAATCAATTGCCAATTCAACAGAATAATCTCTCGCAGAGAAAGAACTAATCTTAATTTTTTTTATTTTGACATTGATTATTTTCATCTTTCAGCTGTTTATGCACAGAAATGCTTGCAAAAACCTCTTAATTTAGTATGGAGATAAGCATTTCTGGCACCCTAAAAATTTTTGTGGATTTTTATGGTTTCAACAAACTTTGCTATAGACCGATCAAATGTTTTTTCAACTTCATCCGGGAAGCAGCATGCCGGAAGTTCATTCCTGCTTAGATGATACCTTGTGCATTCGCAGCACTTTCCCTTTTTGTCGCAGGGATAAGTGCAGTTGCAGTTTTTCAGATTCTCTTGTTGATTGCATTCCACTTTTGCTTAATTATTCCTCTTCTATTAATTCCTTAAGCTCTTTAAGCTTTTCCTCTATATCTTTTATCAATTGTTCTTTATCCTTAGTTGGGATTTCTGTTGTTTTATCTTCGACAGCTATTATCCCCTTGCTGACAAAATTAAGCACGTCCTCATCTGTCTCAAACGAAAGAACATCATTGTTCTCTGAATCAACAAAAACAGTGTATGATATTCCTGCAAAGTCTGCTGGTGTTACT
>JAFCBX010000003.1 GCA_017610505.1 Methanosarcinales archaeon
ATGTCAATATCTTTTTTGATTGTTTTTTTAATCTGTTCAATGATGTTTTCCTCAGATTCATAAGCCATTATTATTATGCCGGTGTCATTTGTGTCCATCTTATTTATTACACTGGGAGATTTAATTAGATTACCAAATAATTCTTGTCCATGCATTCTGGAATTGCTGTCCACCAAGGCCTTGATATTAAAAATACTAAAATCAAAATTTCTAAGAAGAAATTTTGCCTGGTATCCCGCACCAAATAAGATTACATTTTTATGTTTTTTAGATATATCATTAAGTTTATCTTGGATAAAAGATAAACATTTTTTTGAGATAAATTCACTAATTTCCTTGCTTTCCATTTTGTTATGCCTTTAGTCCTTTATTTCTCTGATAAGTTTAAATGCTTCTGCAAGCATTAATCCAGCTTCAGATCCTCGCTTTTTGGCAAGTGCCTCAATTATCTCGATTGATCTGGGATGAGGATATTTCTTAAGTTCACTTTTATAAGCATTTACAGCTTCTATTTTTTTATCAAAGGTTTTTGATATGTCTACATAGACATTTGGAATAAATGGCTCTATTGGCTGGCCCCATTCTGTTTCAGATAAAACCTCATATGACAAAATCCTTCTTACTATATGTTTTAATGGTCTTGAAGCAACCAATGAGGATTCAAAGATTATCCTGTGATCTTTGTTTAAATCACCTTTATGGGGGATGTACAATACATCAGGTTTAATTTTTTTTATAATTTTAGAAATTGATTTATTCAGATCTTTTTGAGGTATTGTATCGAGCTTTACAGTAGGATAACCCAAAAAATGAGTTTCTTTAATACCAAGGATTTTGCTTGATTGTTTTATCTGTTTTTTCATTTCTTCCATAAAACTTTTTGACCAATCAGGTTCGTATCCCTTAGTAACTATGCATAAATAAACTTCATCTTTATTTATTGAATGTCTTGCCATGGTTCCTCCACAACCCAAAACCTCATCATCCGGATGTGGTGATATTACTAATATTTTCATTTTTGTCTCCCCCAATCATTTTCTTAACTTCTTTTTTACCACAATTAAACAATGCATCAACTATTGACATATTATGAACAAAAGACCCAAATTTTTGATCATATTCAGGATGTTTAAAATTTTGAAAAATTACTTTTATGTTATTTTTTCTAAACAAATCCAAGTCCATATAGTTTTTTCCACCAACCCCTGAAAGATATGTGTCTGTGCCTATCTTTTTACATAATTTTATAATTCTCATGTTTGGTTCCTGTTCTTCTATATCTAATTCAGAAGAAATGCAAGACTTCACATTTATTCCGATTATATTAAATATTTTTTTTATTAATTCAATATCGAGTTCACTAATATACTGCCATTCATCAGAGTAAATTTCTTCAAAGATGCTAATGTAATCATTAAAATAGTCGGTTTTTGAGTAATTAAGTTTTATTGATTTCAAATGCTTTTTCATCCAGTTCTGCTTGTTGTTTATTTTGATATCTTTTATAATCTTATTTCCACTCAAAACAGGAACTGTAAGCCATATATTGCCATTTGGGCCTTTTATTGTATTCCTGTTTATGAATGAACCATGAGAATATTCTACATCATCAAGAAAGATGAATTCATCACTGCTCATAACCTTATTGAAAAAGCCCAGGTATGGAAGGTATTGTGGCTGGTGTATACTTACAATCATTTTACCATCTTCCTCATTAGTTTATTATTTATTTTTATGTCTGACAGTATCATGACTATTCTCTTAGATGCATTTCCATTACCATATGGGTTAATACACCCCTTTATGTTGTCTTTAAATTCTTTGCTCATTGCTTTTATTATAGCACTTTTAATCTCATCTCTGTCATGATTTACATATATTTTGTTTGTTGAAGATTCCCTCTTAGATTCCCTTACACCTGTATTAACTACTGGCAATTCAAATGAGGGCGCTTCAACAGTACCACTGCTTGAATTTCCTATCATTACATCTGCTACATTTAAAATACTCAAATAAACATTTCTTGCTAAATTCTTGTAAATTTTTATAAAAGGGAATTTTTCATATTTTTTTATAACTGAGATTATCTTATCAGAACCAGGATCATTATTTGGGTAAAGTACTATTGTCTGATTTCCAAGAGCTATGATAGCTTCCATGGTTTCTTCCATCTGCTTACCTGCTTCATTTGATTGAGTCGGCATTGAATGTTGAAGAACAAGGAACAAGGGTTTTGAAAGGTCTATATCAAACTTTTTTTCAATTTGTTCTTTTGACATTAAATTATCTTTGATGTTATCAAGTTCAGGTGATCCTGTTAGAAATATTCGCTCATTATCTTCCCCTATTTTTCTTATTCTTTCAGCGCTTTTCTCTGTTGCAGGGAAGTGTATATGGGAAAGTTTTGTTATAACTGGCCTTATGATATCATCAATGTGTGCGCCATCCTCGCTTTGGTCTCCTCCATGGATATGGGCTATGGGTATTCTAAGGTATGTGGTTGCAATTGCAGCGGCAAGCGCCTCTGCCCTGTCTCCCAAAATCAAAACAATGTCTGGGTTAATTTTATTTATTGCTTTCGAAATATTAGATATTCCTCTACCCAATGCTTTTGGTATGTCTGATTTTCTTAATATTTTATTTTTATACATGAGAACTTTTTCATCTATCTTAAAACCATCATTCTCTATTTCATGAAATGTGCTGCCAAATTCTTCAAGAAGATGCATGCCTGTGGCAACCAAGGATAATTTAAGATTGGAGTTTTCTTCTATTTCTTTCATTACTGATTTTAATATCCCATATTCTGATCTGGTTCCTGTTACAACGCATATATTTCTTTTCATAAAAAATCCTCCCACTTTAAAATAGAATCTTCCTTGATATCATTTATTGCTTTTTTCCCAACTATCTTATGGATATCCTTAGATAAAATTCCTGTTCCGGGCCTTTTAACAATAAGCATATCCTCGGTTATGATGCTTTCTTTTGGAATATTTATTTTTGAAACTACGCTTTTCCTTGCAATCTTTGCAGTTTCAATTTCCTTTTCAGTTGGCTTCTTTTCAGGAGAGCCAAGAATTAATTCTTTCTTTTCTTCAGGAATATAATAATCTTTGTTTCTGATTACCCTTACAAGCTCTTTAAGTTCTTCTGGGGTTGCAGATGCTTTATGGTCTGGTCCAGGCAAGTTTTGGTCTACTGTAAAATGCTTTTCAGCCACAACTGCCCCCATGCTTGCAGCAAGCTTTAATGTTTCCAAACCAAGAGTGTGGTCTGAGTATCCTACAGGCAGATTAAATTTTTCTTTTATGGATTGCATGGCCCTCAAATTAACGTCCTTAAGAGCGCAGGGATAATCAGAAGTGCAGTGAAGGATTATAATATTCTCATTGCCTGTATTTTTTATTAAATCAACCGCCTCTTCAACTTCATTCATTGTTGCCATTCCTGTTGAAAGTATTATTGGTTTTCCCTTTTTTGCAATTCTTTTCAGGAATGGGAAATTTGTTAAATCTCCTGATGCAATCTTGTAACAGGGCATAAGTGGCTCAAGAAAATCGATTGCATCATCTGAATGGGGTGCAGAAAGAAACATTATCTGTTTTTCATCGCAGTATTTTTTTAATTCTTCAAAGCTCTTGTAACTAAGCTCAAATTTCTTTATCATGTCAATCATTTTCTCTTTTTTTCCCATGTTTTTTTCTGCGTACTCTGCAATCTCTGTTTCTTTTGTAGTAACATTTTCTGACTTAAATGTCTGGAACTTAACAGCATCTACGCCAGCTTCTTTTGCTACATCTACCAGTTTCTTAGCAAGCTCTAAACTTCCGTTATGGTTTACTCCTGCCTCTGCTATTATAAAGCAAGGATAGCCTTCACCTATAATCCTGTTTCCAATTTTTATTTTGTCCATATTAAACACCCCAATTATTACTTTAGTCTCTGGACAACCTGCTGGTTTATATTCAGTATATCAGGATTGTCAAGAAGATATTTAACAACATCCTTAAGCTCGAAACTTTTGTTAACAGGATAGAATTTCCTGAATATTATTCTCATCAGCTTTAGATCGTCTTTCTCATCAACTGTTAATCTTATCTCTGGATGATTTAACTCATCTTCAACTTCTAATTCTATTTTCTTAAATTCACCTGTCTCCTCAAAGAATCTGCCCCATATTTCAGTATTTTCCTCTTCTTTTTCATTTACTACCTTTTCAAGAACCCCTACTTTCAAACCATGGGAAAATGCTCCTATCGGAAGATTTGTGCATGTCACATGGTCGGCATTTGTTTCTTTGAAAGTTTGGATTATTTTATCAATATAATGATGGTCTGTCAGGGGATTGTCTGCAGTTGCATTCACTATGAAATCTGCATTGGATTTTTTTGCTGCATCAAGCAATCTTTTTAGAACATCTATTTCATCACCCCTAAAATATTTTATACCTTTCTTTTCAGCAACATCAACAAGTATATCATCCTGTGGACTTGTTGAGGTGCACATTATTATTTCATCAGCAAGTTTAGATAACTTCAATCTGTCTATCATGTGCTCTATCATTGGCTTTCCTTCTATATATCTCATAACTTTTAATGGTAATCTCTCTGATTTCATTCTGGCAGTTATGGTTATTATAAATTTCATTTTTCAACATTGTTCCAATTTACTAAGCTAAATTGGGGTATATTCTCCTTTGTTCTCTTTCCTATCAAATCAAAATATTCTTTTTCTTTGATGTTATTTTCTTCTTTTGTTCTTCTGAATGTTAAATCTTCTTTGCTTATTATTTTGCCTTTCTCTAAATCCCTGCCTGCAACTATGGTAAATTTCATTGGACCTCTTCTGGAATAAATTTTTTCATATTCACTTATATCGAAGGTTCCATCACCTTTGGTTTTGTTTAACAAGTCCATCTTTTTTCTTATATCACAAAGCATATCAATGCTTATTGCAGAATTAAAATCAATTCTCTTCTTTCCAAATTCAGGCGTTACATGTTTTTCTATGAAGTTTGCTCCAGCCATAAAACCAGCAAGTGTTATTAGTTCATTGTCCTTGTGATTCCATACAGTATGATCAGCATAGCCAACGTTAAGTTTGAACTTTCTTTTGATGTTGATCATCTTGTTAAAGTTTATATACTCATATTTTGTTGGATAATTCTGGAAACCGTGCATTAAAAGTATGTCTTTTCTTTTAAGATAATTTACTGCAAACTCAATTTCATTGAGTTCAGAACCACCTATTCCGAGAATTATAGGTATTTGAACATCTTTTATTTTATCAAGCATCTCAATGTTGTTTAATGCAACTGCGTGTATCTCAACTGCATCAATTAGAGTTATGTGTTCCTTAACAAAATCAATTGCTTTTGAATCATCAACAAGAACAACAACCTCAAGGTTATTGGATTTTGTTTTTTTAATAATTGAAAGCCACTTTTCCTTGGGAAGCATAAGTTTTGTTACAAGCTCATAATCTTCATGAGATCTTGTCATGTGTGAATCAAGGTCAATGAGAATATGATATTTTATTGCATCACATGCTTTTCTTCTTATTAATTCATCAACAAGATTTGAAAGGTATTCAAAATCCCCCTCATGAATGCATGCAGCCTCTCCTATGAGATAGGGTATTGTATCATCATATAAGGCTCCTTTGAATTTACTACCTTTACTCATTTTAAACCTCTTTAACTTTCTTTCTTATCATAACCCATTAGTTTAACCATATCGTAGTTCTCAAATTTGCATACTCCAGTTGTAAGTGATTCTGTCCAGTTTTCAATTATTTTGTTAAATTCATTTCTTATTTCTCTCGTTATTTTTCCAAGATGAAGTGCATCCTTTGCGGTTATAACAATAGAAATATCCCAAGGGCCTGATATTGAGATTATTTCTGCAATGCATGGATTGTTTTTAAGATATTCTCTAAACCTTTCATAATCTTCTCCATTATAATTGTGAAGTTTTATTCTAACATCAGTTATATTGCAGAACCCAAAGTTTCTTGGCCTTAACTGTATCTTTGAAAAGAATATCTTATCTTTAATCATCCTGTTTATTCTTTTCTTTACAGAATCAATTGAGAGGCCAACTTTTTTGGAAATATCTGTAAGAGACATTCTGCAGTCTTCCTGCAATAGATTAAGTATCACACAATCTTTTTTATCTAATTCTTTCATTTTCCTTAGAATTTACTAAAAAATACTTATATTATTTAAATCTTTCGTAAAATTTCATATTTTTTTAAGAAAAATCTTAAAATTTAAGATAAAAGGTGTTTCAGTTTCAAACAATAGATTTAATTATTAATTATATTTCTTATAAGGCTAATAACCCTATCAGAGGTTTTTTTATCAGTCTTGTAACATGTTTTATAAAGGAATTTTTCTGCATTTTTTGCTAATTTTTTTCTTAAATCCTCTTTCTCTATTACTGACTGAATTACATTTCTAAGGTTTTCAGCCTTTTTTACCTCAATGACCGCATTACTGCCAGAATAAGGGATTCTGCTGTAGTTATCTAGATTTATTATTATAAGAGGCTTCCCCATAATAAAGGCCTCGAATCCAGTTCCAGATGATATAGTTATCAAAGCACTACAACCTTTTATTAATGGATAAAGATGTTTTTTAGTTAAAAAGCCATTTACTCCGGATTTTTTTATTATATCCTTGTATTTTTTTATGGAATATTCTGCAGGATGTGTTTTTATTACAATCTGCAATTCAGGAATCAATTTTACAGCATCACAGACAGATCTCACGGCCTTTCCCATATTTGGAAATTTCCTTGTAGAGTTTTTAGGAAAGGTTTGTGTGGTAATCAATATGTATTTTTTTGATAAATCAATGCCAATTTCATTGGCAATATCTTTTGTCATCTCCTTTTCAGATTTGTTTATGTTATCAAAGTGAGTAGCACCCGTTATAATAATCTTATTCTTGGGTGTACCCCTGCTTACTAATGCTTTTTTTGAATTCTCCCCCCAAACAGCTATTTTATCAGCAGAAACAGGAATAAAACTTATGGGATTGTTGCTCATTGCCCCATGCTGTATGCATAGTGTCTTTACACCCCTTTTTTTTGCTACAGAAACAGCAACTTTTCCTAGTGTTGTAACATCATTCATAACAACTATTATTCTCGGCTTTTCAAAAGAGGTAATATTATTTACAAGCTCTATGCACCTGATAACATCAATAAAATATGTTAAAAAAATATATCTCAGAGTTTCCTTATTAGATTTATTTTTAAAAGAAACTTCATTAAATTTTTTCTTAAGTATTTTTTCTGCCTTATTTATTCTAGTTAATGATTCCTTTGTAATATAGCCTTCAATATCATTATATTCTATTTTTTTGTTTCTTAATTTTTTTGCAATATTGCTTGTAAACCCATCCCTTTTTACAACTAGAGCCTTGTCTCCAAGCTTTTTTATTATGGGTAAAATTGTATTAACATGGCTGTTAGTATAAACCAAAAACAAAATTTTTCCTTTATTGTTAGGGCTTGGTTTGGACAACATTGATCTTAATTTGATTTTAATATTTTTAAAAAAATTAAATAATGGGGAAATCATTAAATTGGATGGGTCTGTAAATCTAAGTTCATAATCAGATTGCTCAACAAGAGATAATCCTCTATAAGCATAGGAACTGAATTTTTCTTTCAAAAAAGATACTATTTCTCTTTCCATTTTTCTTTAAATTTTATTTGTAAGAAAAATTTTAATGATTTATTTATATCAAACCTTCAGACTTTGCCCAAAGGTAATGAATTCTTACTACTATAACTGGAACTTTCTTAAGTTTTAATAATTTTGCTATTGAAAGCCTGTGGCTGCCTGCATTTTCTAATATGTAATTACCCTTACGGTCAATTGACACACGGATTTCATTAATTTTATCATAATGCCCATTCTTATCTTCTTTTTTAAGTTCTTCCTGTGTTTTATATCCATCCTTTTTAATACTATGATATGCTGAAATTAATTTTTTGAAATAATTATCGATCTCACCTTGTGTTCTGCACCAGTAGCACTTACCATAATTTTTAGCTTTAACAAATTTCTGCATATTTTTGTATTGCTGTGTTTCCTGATAAGGAATCTTATTAACAAAAAGTTCCTTCATCGTTGGATGAATTAATAACTCTCTTTCTTTCAGGTCCCAATCTCCAGATTCTATATAAAATGATGTGCCTTTTTGTTCAGCAACATGGTTAATTTTATTTGGGTCAACATAAGTCACTTTATGGACATTTTGAAGAGTAGTCTTGCCAATCCATAGATTCCTTTTTTTAAAAAATAAATTGTTTTTACATCTAAATTTAAAAAAGTCAAAATATAGTTTCTGGGTTTTTTTAGGACCCAAAAGGATATTCAGAGGATAATCAATAAATGGGTTCCAAAAGAACTGAAAAACAACGCGAGGCAACTGTTTTATTGAATGAAAGAGACCATAATATCTAACAAAATCAAAATACTTGTAATACCTTTGATAAAGTGATTTATTAATATTCATTTATAAGTTTTATTTTGAATTTTGTAAATGCCGCTTATCCACCTTGCCTTCTTCCTGCGAGGCATTATCCTATAGCTCAATGCAGACAGCGATGAAAACAAGTTATATTTTTGCTTGTAATTGCTCTTGCATCCACAAGCCGGACAAAGGGCAATATTACTTTCAATATAAAAATTTCCTAATCTATATCTTAAAAATTTTTCAAACCAATTCTGTTTCCTTTCTCTGTTAATGTATATCAATTTTTCCAGATTAAAATTAGTAAAAAGGGTTTTGTAAGAGTTTTCATCAAAAGATCTTAAATCCCTATTAGCATTGTAAGTTGTTTCACAATTCTGGCATTTTGTAAAACCTTTCCTAAGACATTGCTTGTATGGTGTGGTAATCAAAATATATTTTTTTGAAACTCTCTCTAGCCCATCTAAAGTTTTTTTATAAACATCCAAAGACAAATGTTCTAACACATCAGAACATATTACAAGGTCAAATGAATTGTCTTTAAAGTCTAAATTACCTCCACTCATCAATTTTTTCTTGCATTTCACATATTTTAACCCTTCTTCACTAACATCAATCCCAAAACAGTCAAAGCCTCTCTCTTGTAATGTGTTAACAATATTCCCACCACCACATCCAACTTCAAGAACTGTTTTGACATCTTTTGGAATCAAAGAAATTGTCTTATTTATCCTCTCTAAAGCAATTTTTGAGGGTGGAGAGCCGTTCCATAATCCTGGCTGTTTATAGTATTCCTTATCATAATCTACCATTTTTACTCCAATTTTTTTAATATTAACATATAACCAGTTTTTCTCAATGAGCTTATCCCAAATCTGTAAAGGAAATTAAATAAAGGGAATATAAAAAAGAAGGGGGTATCAATAATTCCAACAAATAGTGGGGCTTTTCTGTATTTTAATCTCAAAATTTTGAACTTTCCCTTAATTGGGTCCAATGTTCTTTGTTTTGGATTTTCCCAGGTTTTTAAATAGTGTAATAACGCTTTTGGATGGTATGGTTTTATATGAGTAAAGTCGTCATAGAAACCGGAATGTAGCATAGGTGACCTTATTACAAGGATTCCTTCTTTTTTTAGTACCCTAACGAGCTCTGACAAAAGCTTATAGGCTTCTTTTGGTTCTAGATGCTCAATGACATGAGAGCAGTGAACTCCATCAAATGATTTATTATCAAAGGGAAGTTTTGTTACATCTGCCTTAACAACATTATATCCTTTATTTAAGCATTCTTCAACAGAATCCTTGTTACGCTCAACCCCCATTATTCTTTCAGGAGATTTTGATATAAATCTTCCTAAACCACATCCCACATCAACTATTTTCTTGCATTCCGACATATAACTAAGAGCAATACTATCATATTGACCCTTTTGATCAAAAGCTATTCTTCTATATAAATAAACCAATTTTTTGTATATCCAATTGTTTAGGTACATGATACCATCTCAACAATTTTGTTTGATAAAGTCCTGCTTCCTTTTTTTGATAAATGTATCCCATCTATTATTAAAGAATCTGGATTTTCTTTAGTAATGGAATACATATCTATAATTTTACAATTGTTTTTTTCTGAAATCTTTGACAGAACACCATTATAATTTTGTATAGATTCCATAAAGTGATAGGACCTAGCTGCTTTCTTTGGATTAGTCTTTGCAATATTAATTATGATTGGTTCAGCTCCAACTGATTTAATACAATCAATTATTTTTTGAATATTTTTTTCAAAATCATTAATTTTAGTGTAGCTTTTTGGGAAGTTTTTAGTAAAAAAATACCTTCTTTTTGAAAAGAATTTAACTACACGCTTATTTAAAAATGGAGGTAAGCAATGTTTTACAAAAATTTTCTCTAACCTGTTAAATAATCTTGGAGCACAATCCACTATTCCAAGATGCAGAAATACTAAATCCGGTTCAAATTGTTTTATATCATAAACCAAATGGTCTATATCGGATTGCATATTTGTATCATTTGCTCTCCTAGTCCTGATTATAACATCATAATCTTTACCCAATGATTTTTTAACCAAATAACCATAAGTATCTTCATAATTAATACATTCTAATGGACGGTGCATTAATAAAGAGTCACCAATTAGCACAATTCTCTTTTTAATTATTGAAGTTTTGCTTTTAAATTTTTTCATCTTTAAAAAATTTTAGATTTGTTATATTTAAAAATGTTTTTATAACTCCTGTTTTTTTGTTTGCTAAAAATAAGAGTGGTATAGACAATATTAATAATATTAAAAGTTTAACTGATGTAAAAATAATGTCTTTAAATAAGTTTCCTGTTATTGGAAAGGTATCAAATAAAACAAGAATCAAAATTATATATAAAAAAGGCAAATATATTTTTATAAAAAATTTAATGAGCTTAGATATCCTATTAATGTAATGTTTAAATGAATAAAAGAATAGGGAAGTGCTGTAAATGAAATAGGTAATTGCAGTTGCAATTGCAACTCCCATGATTCCATAACCACCTTTTATGAAAATGTAATTAAGGATTACTGCTATGACTATAGAAATCCCTTGTAAAAAAAGTATATGTCGCTCTTTGTTTATTGTTATTAAAAAGAGTTTAGAATTTACAACTATTGACATAAAAAAAATAGCACAAACAAGTATTTTCAACGATGTCACCCCATAAACATATTTAGGGAGTAGGTAGTATATTGCAAAAGGGGCTGATATGAACACCAAACCTATCATAATAGGTAAAAGATAAGAAATAACAAGTGTAGGTTGTATAAGATGATTTTTTATATAATCTTTGTTTTCATTCTTGCCGTACCTTTCAAGAAAGTGAGGATAAACAACATAAGCCATAGCCTGTGGTACAAAATATATTAATTCTGCAACAAAAACAGCAATTGAATAATATCCTAGATTCACTTTATCAATAAATTTTATTATCATAATTTTATCAATAC
Organism: Methanosarcinales archaeon; assembly: GCA_017610505.1. GTDB lineage: Archaea > Nanobdellota > Nanobdellia > Woesearchaeales > CG1-02-33-12 > CG1-02-33-12. The sequence continues at coordinate 11,492 of JAFCBX010000003.1, forward strand.
TTGTAAGAATGACATACATGATTCCCATTGTAAGTAGTGGAAATCCAATTTTTACTAATTGTATTGTTTTTCTTTTATTTATCTTTATTTGAAATCTAAATTTATTTATAATAAATATATAAAAAATTAGGAATAAATAAGACACCAAAGAAGCGATTAAGATTCCTTCAATCTTAAATTTTACAATTAAAGGAATGCCTAACTTATAACCTAAACTTAAAAAAATAATTAATATAAAATAAGTTAAAGAATAAATAAAAAGGTTTTTACCAAAGGTTATAAATCTCTTTTCAACTCTCAGATGATTTTGATATAAAAAATATAATCTCTTTAATATTATTATTAATGCAATAATGATTAGTCCTTTTATGGTATGCTCTGAAACTCTTTTTATAAAAAAGGATAAAATAATTAAAGCTAAGCTGATTAATATTGTTATTATCGTAGCTCCTGTAAATGCAATATCCTCTGTTTCTTTTGCCTTTTCATAATTTTTTTTACCAATATAAAAAGGAACTTTTTTTATTACTGCATTTAACAAACCAAAATGTGAATAGTGACTATAATTTATAATAAGAATTAAAACACTATAAACACCAAACTCGGCAGGACCAAGAACCTTTGCAATAATCAAACCAGTCAACACAGTAAAGAAATAAGCTGCATATCTCGCTACAGTAAATATTGATGTGTCTCTTATGATTTCTTTTTCATGGGCCATTTTTAAGAACTATCAGCAAGATATTAAAAATGTTTATAAAGTTAATGATTTTGTAAGGATAAATATATTATTGTAGGGTGAAACATGAAAATACTGGTGACAGGCGGGGCAGGGTATATAGGCAGCCATGCAGTAAGAAGGCTTCTTCAATATAACTATAAAGTTGTAGTTTATGATAATCTGGTTAATGGCCACAAAGAGAGCCTGCCAGCAGAGGCAGAGCTTGTTGTTGGCGATTTAAATGACAAAGAAAAGCTTGACAAACTATTCAAAGAGCATGAATTTGACGCAGTAATGCACTTTGCTGGTTTTATTGAAGTAGGGGAATCAATGAAAAACCCTGCTAAATATTACAAAAACAATGTTGTAAATACATTAAACCTTCTTGAAGCAATGGTCAATAATAATGTTAAAAAGATTATTTTCTCATCAACAGCAGCACTGTTTGGCTATCCGGATGAAATCCCCATTAAAGAGGAAACCAAAAAAGAACCTGTAAATGTATACGGCAGAACCAAGCTAATGACAGAGCAAATGCTAAAAGATTTTGATGCAGCATATGGCTTAAAGTTTATTGCACTGCGCTATTTCAATGCATCAGGAGCAGACTTTGGAATCGGGGAAGACCATAACCCTGAAACCCACTTAATACCAATAATCCTGCAGGTTGCAATGGGAAAAAGAAAAGCAATCAAAATATTTGGAACAGACTACCTAACAAAAGACGGAACATGCATAAGGGATTATATTCATGTAACTGATTTAATCAATGCGCATGTCCTTGCACTAAAAAAATTATTGTCAGCAAATGAAAGCAATTATTATAATTTAGGAAACGGAAATGGGTATTCAGTAAAGGAAATCATTGAAGCTGCCAGAGAAATTACCAGCCACCCAATCCCTGCCATAAAAAGCAAAAGAAGATCCGGAGATCCGGCAGTTCTGGTTGCAGATTCAACAAAAATACAAAAAGAACTTGGCTGGAAACCAAAATATGATCTTAAGGCAATCATAAAAAGCGCATGGGAATGGCATAAAAACAATCCAAGCGGGTTTGAGGAAAATATCAATTAACCAGCTATTTTAGCAATGAAACAATAATTCCAAATTAGGGCCAGCTCAAGAGCATTAAATTGCCTCATTAAAGTAAACATCCTGTTTTGTATAATTTACATTGAGCTTATTAAGGAAACCAACCATATCATTCTCCCTGTTTTTCGGTATGGCAAGCATTCCATCTCCCAATCTTCTCCCACCAAGTGCTTCTACTGCACCCTTTTTAATGTATATCTTACTGCCTACTTTTTGCTTATACCCATAAAGCCTTCTCCATACCTTTAACCTTGTTTTTTGGTGCAGTTTCTTCATTGAAATAGCGAATGAATTTCGGAAAATCATATTATAATTCAAATCAGTCCAGAAGCCATTTTAGCAAAGGAATAAACTCTATGCCGCCCTTTTTCCCTTCAAAATCTTTAGTAATAATACAGCCCTTTTTTAGGCTGTATTTTTTCATAAACTTTGTAATTGGCTTTGTATCTGCTTTGTTGCTGTACTTTATTTCAACTGGCAGGATTATTTTTTTATCAAGGATTATATCAACTTCATCCTTTTGGGGTGTTCTCCAGAAAAAATTAGCATCTGCATGCAGGACACAAATGTTTTCAACTATTTTTGAAATGTAAGTTTCATCCTGCCTGTAGGAAATTCCAAGGCAGGAAAATGTTAAGTAATACTTTTTTAGCTTTTTTTCAGTTGTTGACCTGTTCTTTGAATAATTATAAAGTTTTTTTATAAGCTGCGCTGTTTCAAGATAGAATAAATACTTGGATATGGTTTGTCTTGTAATCCCAAGCTCTCTGGAAAGATTGCTTATTTCAATAATCATGCCCGGATTGTCAATAATTATATTTAGTATAGAACGAATTATGGATGGGTCTTCTATTTTAAATGTCTGGGGGATATCCATAAAAACTGCTTTTTCAATTATACCCTCATTTATATATCTCCTTATTATTTGTGCATCATCCTCTCCTGTTAGTTCAGGAAACCCACCTATCCTGAGATAATGCTTAAATGCCGCCCTTATTTCTTTTTGATAAAGGAGATAATTTTCCTTGATTCCCTTAAAGAACAGATATTCTCTGAAGCTTAGAGGGTTTAAGCTAAATTCAAATATTCTTCCTGCAAGGGTTTCCTTTGTTTTTCTTATTACAAACAGTGATTCAGAACCTGACACAAATATCTTAACTTTTTTATTGTCATATATTCTTTTTATCTTATTGCTCCAATTATTAACTTTCTGAATTTCATCAAAGAAAATGAACCTCGGGGGCTGGTTATTGATTTCTGTGTGTGCATCTATTATTCCTTCCAATTCCTGCTCTTCAAAATCATCAAATGAAAAATAAAGTATATCCTTTGGATTATTCTTTAGAAGAAGCTTCTTTATGATCCCATAAAAAAGGGTTGTTTTTCCAACTCTCCTTAGTCCTGAAACAGCTATTATTTGTTTTTTTGGTATATACTTATTAATTTCATTCATTAAGTCTCTTTTTTTTACTTCTACTTTTATCTCTCCTGATTTCCACCAGGGATTGGATTCAACCAGTGCATTTGATAATTTTTGGTTCATTTTGATTAACATATAATTAATTTTATGTTAATTAGACATAACTAATATTTAAATCTTGCTGTTTTTGGCATTGTTATCTTAGTAAATTAGTTTATTTTTATGCTTTGCCTGACTTTTCCATTGGTTTTTTCAGAATTAGCGAATGAATTTCGGGAAATAATAATCTTAAGAATTAAAAAAATCACATTTAGTTCCCTAAAGCTGTATTAAAGGAAGTTATCCTGATGCAGTATCCTTACATATCCTGCTGTATTCAAGTATTTTCTCTTTAGATAATTTTTTCTTTTTAAGCAGATATTCAATAATCAATGCTATTTTTTTGTTAAATGGCCTAACCTGCCCTGCAATGTCATACTTTGTTTTTGGGGTTATCCTGTTTTTAAGAAGGATTATCCTTGCAGCCTGCAAGGCAAGATAAAGCAGCTCTTCTCTTGCCTTTATTTCATCTGTTTTTAATAAAGTATATATCCTTTCCTCCAGCCTCTCGCAGTACTTTATCTTTTCCTGGACAATCTCCTGTGAAAAAATAGGCAGTGGGCTCTCAAAGAATTTAATAAAATAATTATTATCATAAACAATCTTTCCAAAAAGCAGGGCTGAAATTATAAAGTCATCCCCCTTAAGGTATTTTTCTTTTAATTCAGTATGAGAGAGCAAAATTATATTAGAATTTTCAAAAGCAGGGATTTCATTATTTTCACCAACAACAAGAAAATCAATGTCGCTTTCTTTCCTGTATTTATTTGAGGCAGCAGAGCCAACAAGAACAATTGCCCCGGGCTTTATTTCAAAAATTAGTTTATTGGCTATATTAAAGATATTGTCCTCCAACTTTTTGTCCATGGAATTCAGATAGTCAGAGTCAAACAGGAGCTTTAACCTCTTGCAGAACAAACAGCTAAAATCCAGCTTGTATTTTTTCCCAGAAATAGAGAGTAGCCCTCTTTTTTCAAACTTTTCTATTATCCTATAAATCCAATTTCTGGATATCCTGGTTTTTTCACTAATTTCTGCTATAGAAAAATAGCCAAAAGGATTTTCACAAAAATTCCTCAATACCTTTATTTCTGATTCTTTTTCAATTATCATCTAATACCTCTTTCTTAATCAAAATCCTTTCAACCTCTTTTTTTAGCTCCTGAATTTCTTTAAGAAAATTTAGCACGTCTTCCCTTGTATAACTCTTAGGAATTGAAGTATAAGGGTGAAATTCTGCCACAAGCCTGTACTTAGCAAGAGTTTCAAAGGTCTTAGAATAATCCTTTTTTAATTTTTCCTGAATAAAATAATCTTTCAATATGTATGTTTTTTCTTTATGGTCTTTCAGGTAAAACCCATTAACTGAAACTTTCAGGGCATTAATGAGATTTTCTGCAGCCAGCCACATAAAGTATAATGCCTCATCAAGTTTCTCCTCTTCCAAAAACCTCTTTACTTCTTCAAGCTGGCTGTTTATTTTTTCCCAGTTTTGCCTTAATTCTTCATTTTTTATCACGCCTAAATCACCTTTAGTTTACATTTTGTTAATTCTACTTAACAAGTTGTTAACTATACTTTATAAATCTTTCGATTTTAAACTATTTTAATAATGTTGGGTTAGAAAAATCGCGAAGTGAAATAAGGGCCTATTATTCATCTTTATGATATAGCGCAATGTTATTGGTCTTAGCAAAAAAAGCTCAAAACTAAAGAAAAATTATCTACTAAAAGTGTATAATTATATACTAAAGGTGGAGGACATATTAACTAATTTACAAGATAAAAACAAAAATCTTATATAATTATTAACTTTCCCTTTTGTTATTGGAGGCAAAACATGAAAATACTGGTAACAGGGGGTGCAGGCTTCATCGGAAGTTATATAGCAGAAGAGTTTGTGAAACAGGGAGCTGATGTAGTGGTTATAGACAATGAGTTCAGTGGATTTAAGTCCAATCTGGACAGTATATATAAGCACACAGACAAAGGCAGCTTAAAATATATTAAGGCAGATATCTGCGATGATGTGCTTAACTCAATATTTAAGGAACACTCACCAATAGATCTCATATTTCATGAGGCAGCAGTTGTCTCTGTGCCTATGTCTGTTAAAGAGCCTTACAGAAGTTTCAAAAATAATGTAATGGGAACACTTAATGTTCTTTTGTATGCTAAAGAAAACAAAGTAGGAAGGGTTATTTTTGCTTCAAGTTCCTCTGTTTATGGAGATGAAAAAACACCTCTTAAAAAAGAAGAGAAAATTGGCAAAACACTTTCTCCTTATGCTCTTACAAAGAATACCTGTGAAGAGATGATGAGGCAGTTTTATGAGTTATATGGCCTTGAGACTGTTTCACTTCGTTATTTTAATGTTTTTGGACCAAGGCAGAATTCAAATAAACCATATGCAGCTGTTATACCAATATTTATTAATAGGATGCTTAAGGATGAGAGGCCTCAAATCTTTGGAGACGGAAAGCAATCAAGGGACTTTACATTTGTGGAGAATGTTGTTGATGGAAACCTGCTTTTCGCAAAACTGCCCGCAGAAAAAGTATGTGGAAAGGTATTTAATCTTTCATGCGGCAAAAGCATTTATGTGAATGATTTAGTCAATGAACTAAACAAACTCATGGGAAAGAACATAAAACCAGAATATCTTCCAGAGAGAAAGGGGGATGTAAGGGACTCATGTGCAGACATATCAAAGGCAAGGAAACTGGGATTTAAGCCAAAAGTATCATTCTCCGAGGGTTTAAAGATAACCTTGGAATACTATCGTAAGAAACTAAATAAAAATCATTAACTTTATAAATATGCCCTATATTTTTATGATTTATGTTAAATAAAACTGTTTGTATTGTGGGACTTGGTTATGTTGGTCTTCCACTGGCTGTAGCATTTGGTAAAATAAAAAAAACAATTGGTTTTGATATAAACAAAAAAAAGATTACTGAACTAAAACAAGGCCATGATTCAATGGGAGAGGTTTCTACTGAAGATTTAAAATCAGAAAATATTATTTATACATTAAACCCTTCTGACATAGGAAATGCTGACTTTATAATTGTTGCAGTTCCTACACCTATAGATAAGCATAACAACCCTGACCTGACTTTGGTTAAAAAGGCATCTGAAACAGTTGGAAAAAACATGAAGAAAGGAAGCATCATTGTATATGAAAGCACTGTTTACCCTGGGGTTACAGAGGATATCTGCAAACCTATCCTTGAGAATATGTCAGGCCTTAAATGCGGAGCTGACTTCAAGGTGGGTTATAGCTCTGAAAGAATTAATCCTGGAGATAAAAAACATACAGTTAAAGATATAATAAAGGTTGTCTCTGGAATAGATAAGGAAACTCTTGATACAGTTGCAGAGGTGTATGGGACAATTGTTGGGGCAGGCATTTATAAGGCTCCAAGCATAAAAGTAGCAGAGGCATCAAAAGTTATAGAAAACATCCAGCGCGATATAAATATAGCCCTGATGAATGAGCTTGCAATTATCTTCGGAAAGCTTGGAATAAACACCCTGGATGTTATTGAAGCTGCTTCTACAAAATGGAATTTTCATAAATATACCCCTGGATTGGTCGGAGGCCATTGCATAGGTGTTGACCCTTACTACATGCTTTACAAGGCAGAAGAGGTAGGATACCATCCACAGATAATAACTGCAGGAAGAAAGATAAATGATAATATGCACAAATATGTAGTAGAGCTTGTGCTAAAGGACTTAATAAAGAAAGGAACACCAGTAAAGGATTCAAGCATAACAATACTAGGCCTTACTTTCAAGGAAAATATTAGTGATATGAGAAACTCAAGGGTTAAACATCTCATTAAGGAACTTGGAGAATATGGAATTAAGCCAGTTGCACATGACCCATTACTAAGCAATGGAAAAGTTGAAAGAGAGTTTGGTATTAAGAATATACTATTTGAGGGACTAAACTATTCTGAAATAGTGATTATTGCATCACCTCACAATCAGTTTTTTACAGAGAAATATCAAAAATATTTTAAGAAACTAGCTAAGAAAAAAACTTACTTAATTGATATAAAGGGTGCTTTTAGGGGTAAAATTCCAGAAGGAATTATCTATCAAACCCTTTAACAGGGCTTATTTAATATTTTAAAACTATACACCGGGGGTTTAGTGAATGAAACTATCAATTGTCATACCAGCATACAATGAGGAAGAAACCATAACAAAGGTAATTAGAGATGCTCATAATGTTATGAAGAACAGCGGAATTTCTTATGAGATAATTGTTGTAAATGATGGCTCAAAAGACAATACAGGGGCATTAGCAAGGAAAGAGGATGTTGTTTTAATAAATCACCCTTATAACCAGGGATATGGGGCTTCATTGAAGACAGGCATAAGAAATTCAAAGTCAAAATATGTTTTGATAATGGATGGCGATGACCAGCATTACCCAGATGATATATTGAGGATCTTTGAAAAGGCAAAGGATTATGAGATGGT
>JAFCBX010000137.1 GCA_017610505.1 Methanosarcinales archaeon
AGCCCTGCTCCCAAGGCTCCATTGCATCATCTTCTACAAGAGAGTCTCTACCTTCTTCAGAATAAACCTTTTCAATATCCTCTGATTCAGTTATTTCATCTTTTTTCATATGATGCCCTTAAAGTGTATAACAAAAAGCATTTAGTATATTAAGCTTTTGTTTTTTGGTTACGAAAGCTTTATAAATAATCCATTTTTCCTCTCTAAGGTATAAGGTTTATGATATGGCAAAGGAAAGATCAGCATCAAAAATAAAGAAGAAATGGTACCAGATTCTGGCTCCAAAGGAGTTTAATGAAAATTTAATAGGTGAAACGCCTTCTTTAGATCCAAGGCTTCTTATTGGCAAGGTTATAAGAGTTAACCTAATGAACCTTACAAGGGATATTAAAAAACAGAACACTAACATAAGATTTAAGATAATAGGATTAATTGAAAACAAGGCACAGACAGAGGTTATAGGATATCAAATCATACCTGCATTTATTAAAAGAATAATAAGGAGGGGCAGGAATAATCTCCATGATTCTTTTGTATGTGAAACCTCTGATGGAAAGCGTGTAAGGGTAAAAACCTTGGTAATAACAATACACAAAACAAAAGGGGCTGTTACTAATTCTTTAAACAATTCAATGAAAGTTAATTTAAAAGATTATGTTAAAAAAATCAGCTATAAAGAACTTATCCGAGAATTGATATCTTACAAATTACAAATTAATTTGAAGAATTCTCTAAAAAGCATATACCCATTAAGGAACTGCGAGATAAAAGAAATGATTTTAGAGGCTGAAAAAAAGGTTGTTGGTAAAAGAGAAGAAAAAGCTGAAGTTAAAGAAGAAAGTGATAAAACAGAAGTTGAAAATAAAAAGGAAGAAGAAAAGCCAAAGGGTGATAAACCAGAAGGCAAAGCTGAAGCAAAAAAAGAGGAAGATAAACCAGAAGAAAAAAAAATTAAGGCAAAAGAAGAGAATCCTAAAGAAAAGGAATCCAATCAGGATGATTCTAATAAGAAAGAAGTTGAAGAGAAGAAAGCATCTGAAAAGACAAAGAAATAAGGGTGATAAATATGCCAAAACCAGTGATTGATTATAAGAAATGTACAAATTGCGGCAATTGTGTTGATATTTGCCCAATGCAGGTTTTTGAAAAAGAAAATGATAAGGTTGTTGTAAAACATCCTGATAAATGCATAGGATGCAGGGCATGTGAAGTCCAATGCCCAAAAGGCGCAATAAAAATTGTTGATTAAATTTGTTTCTTTAACTACTTTTGCCCAATATTCACAAAAATGATTCTATTCCTTTAGTTAGCAGGGATTTCCATGTTATTCTTGTATAGTCTTTGAAGTATTCTGTTTGGTTATATGGATGATCATAAAGTAGTTGTTTCCACATTGGTTTTAAAAGTCCTTTTTGGTCCTTATCATCTATAAGATAATCACCCCTAATAAGGGTTTTATCTTTTGTGAAAATGATTTTTCTCATCCAATCAGACCCTAAATGTTTTTGTACCCATTCTTTTTTTCCTAATTCGCAATAAGGATTTTCTAATTTGGGTTTAGTGCAAAAATATATTGCCTTGCTGCATTTTGCAAGATATTCCAGCCCTTTTAATGTGTATGGGAAGGTTTGCAAAGAATCCTGGTTGTTCTACTATTGATTTGTAGGGTTCTTTATCGGAAATTTCATATGTATTTTCTGCCTGTTCTAAGGTTAATTCAGGAGTATATCTTTTATTATATTCATTTACAACCCCCAGACTAAAGTCTGCTATTACACCATCAAGATCTATTAAAAATATTTTATTATGTGTGTTTTCCATAAAAGAATAATATTATTAGTAATATTTATATATTAGTATTAATTTTTTATTATTAATGAACAATTTGAAACAGCTCGGATTAACAGGATATGAAATAAAAGCATATGAAGCAGTCGTGCGGCAGCCTCAAAGCACAGCAGCTGAAATTTCTGCATATTCTCAAGTACCGCCAACTGCAGTGTATCCTGCATTAAAATCTTTAGAAAACAAAAAATTAATTACTGTCTTCAAGAACGAACAAGCAAATACTTATGAGGCAAATGACATTAAACTGGCGTTAACACACTATTCAAAATCATTAATCCAGCGCATTCAGGAAGCAAAAGAACAAGCAACAGCAAAATTGCAGGAGATATATCAAGAACCCATTGTCAGGAACAAAGAGGTTCCTGTAAAAATATCGTTTGGAAAAGAAATGTCAATTAAACTATTTGAAACAATGGCGCAACAAGCTACAAAAAGTTTTCAAATCATGGGTTGGAAATTTAGCCATAAAACAAACATCTTTGATGTATTAAAAACAATCAGGCAACTGCGAAAACAGGAAGTTAAAGTGCAAATGATTCTCACTGAACGAAATAAAAAAACAAAATTTTTCGTTGAAGAATGCAAAAAAATACAAGTAGATTGTAAATTTAAAAAACCAGAACAGTACTCAATAATGATTGCAGATGAAAAATACAGTAAACTCACTATAAAAGATGAAACTGTTTCTGAACGGGTAAATATAACTATTTTAAACAATCACTTATCTAAAGGATTTGCTTCATGGTTTAATTCGCTTTGGAATGAAGCTGAAGAATTTTAAAACGATATTTAGTAAGTTTTCTCTTTTTTCTACATAAAAGGTATATAGCCCCGCATGGATTAGGTACCTTCTATGGCTACTTTTTAGAACTAATTATTTTAAGCCACAAAGCATTCTTCCTAAACCTTATTTCAACAAAACCATATCAGATAATAAATGTATCTGAATGATAAATAGAGTTTATTCTTTACTTCTCTTGGATCATAAACACACCAACAGTTTGTATACAAAAAGATTTATAAACCAATGGATTATTACATTACTATAATGGTAATAGTAAAAAAAGAGGGTGTTATTCTTGAACCAACAAAATTAGAATTTGAAAACCAGGCAGTGTTAAATCCTGCAAGTAGTACAGCAGGGAAACACCCTGCACATGTTCTATAGGGCTGTAAGAGAAGGAAATTATTCAAGCATTGGTTACTGCAAATTAGAAGGCCCCTTGACTATTGTAGAAAGGAAAAAAACACCTGTTTTGTTTTCAGAATTTGATTATGAAAAACATGGTGTAGAAGACCCAAGAATAGTTTTTCTTGATGGAATATATTATATGTTTTATACTGTTTATGACGGGAAAAATGCTTTAGCAGCTTATGCGACCAGTAAAGATCTTAAACAATGGAAAAAGCAAGGAACTATAAGCCCTAAGATGACATATGATGAAGCAGAGGATATTTTTCGCTCATCAAAGCTAAAGGAGAGGTATTTTTTCTTTGAATCTTATTATAAAGACATTGTTGGAAAGGATGTGTTACTTTGGGAAAAAGACGTATTCATCCTTCCAAAAAAGATTAACAATAAGTTTGTGCTAATTCACAGAATATTGCCAGATATTCAGATTATGTATTTTGATGATTTTAAGGATTTAACTTTAGATTATTGGAAAAAATATTTACAAAAATTAGGTGATTTTATTGTGCTTGAGCCTAAACATGGATATGAGTCAAGAAATATAGGT
>JAFCBX010000050.1 GCA_017610505.1 Methanosarcinales archaeon
CTCTGCTCTGCTTTGTTTCAGATGCTCTAGCTTAATAAACAAAACATAAAGCAAAAAAGCCATGATTAACAAAAACGCAGATGCATGCATTAATGCAATTATTATAATAGAAACAATAAAATAATTAATATATTTTTCATCTTTGTTAATTTTTATAAGGGAGTATATTAAAAAAAACATGAGCGGGATAACCAATGAAAATACAGAAACATTGTTTACTGTTTCAGCAAAAAATATTGGAATAAAGCCAGAGATAAATGATGAAAATAATGCTGCACCCTTGCTCTTTGTTATTTCTTTTGCAATAAAATATACAATAAAAATAAGGGATGAAGCAAATATGTTTGGCAATAGCTTGCAAACAAGGTTTAAGGGCATGAAAAGGTTGAAAAAAGCCAGAATATACTGAAAAAATGGCTGGAAAAGGAAATTTCTTCCAGAATAGCTTAAATCATCCTTAAATAAAGGCAATCCTGTTTGTCTTATGTGCTCTACCTGCCTTATGTTGAAATAAGCATCCTCACTAAAGTAGGGTGTCTGAAACGCAAAATAAATCCTTATGCCCAGCACGAGACCGAATATCAGGGCCAGCCATATATACTCCTTTTTAAGCATAGGGTGAGAATGAGTTTATCTTATTTATATCTTAGGGTTTTATACTAAAGCATGGCCAATATCTGTGCATATTGTCTCTATATAATCTATTACCTCTTCAGCCTTATCAGAACTAATAAATTTCAGTCCTCCTTCTTTGCTTCTAAGAAATGCCTTATAATCTTCCCAGCTGGTTTTTCCTGTTTTTTCAAACGCATAGAGCATATCCTTTGTTACAGTAGGCCCTGCATTGTAACCTGTAAGCTGATATTCAAGTTTTCCAAATGCATATTTAATTTCCTGCAGCTCAAAGTAATATGCTGAAACTTTTGCATTAATTTCTATATCTTTCTTTAACACTTCTGTCAGATAATCATCATTATCCCGATATGCTACATATTCAGAAAAAGCTTCAGGATACCAGTCTATAACATCCTTGAAAGCTGGTGCCTTAAGCTGCCCAATTCCAATAAATCCCCACTCATTTACAACATGTGGGCCCCATTTTGATCCTTCACCCCATTCTCTCCAGTTTGCTTCTTTTTCCCATAGAGCAAGGTAAAGTGCAACTTTTTTATAATCAATTGCATATCTTTCAGCTAATTCAAGTAGAGTTATATATTCATTATCCTTTACTTCAACTGTTATTTCTTTTGATTCTTCTATTATCATAAGTACATCTTCTTTTTCTCCATCCCGCCATGATGATATTTTTTTTTGCAGCTCTTCTATTTTTTCTTGAAAATATTCTGGTATTGTAAGGATGCCTATTTCTACATTGGATTTATCAACTGTTCGTATTGTTATTCTTTGGCTTGATTCCTTTGACCTGTCTATGCTAAACTTAATATCACCATCATTATAATTAATAATGGTATTCTTGTCAAAATCTATATTTGCAATCCTTGATAAGCTATCCCTTCTAAGCCTTGCTTTTCCATCTTCAAATTTTATCTGGTATATTCTCTCTTCATCATAATATTTTGTTATAATTGCATTTCCATCAATCTTTAGTTTATCCCATTCTTCGCCGCTTACACCTATGCCCATATCCTGGTATGAAATGCAGTTTTTTTCAATGCAGTCCTCGCTCTTGTGAAATGAGCCAATATTTACAATAAGCTCTTTATTACCTAGGTTCCTAAACTCAAATTTTTCTTTGTCTTCTGTCTGCAGCTCAAGGAGGCTGTTTTTTCCAGAAAGGATTATTTTAGCAGGGCTTAGTGTGTAGTCAACAGAAACCTTCCCCTTAACCTCAACTATGTCTTTTTCAATCTTGATTTCTGTTTCATCAATCATTGCCTGGATTTTAGTTCCTTCCATTTCAATAACTGAGTTTTTGCTGACTATTATTTTTCCATCTTTAAACTCAATATATCCATCTTTTGGAACAGTAATGTGCTGGCCATTTAAATCAAAACTGCTGTCATCAGAAAAAAATAATTTTCCTTTTGTAGGAATTCCTTCTTTTATAATAACTTTTCCAGATTTGATGTTTGGGATAATCCCGTTAGCAAACTCAAGGGTATCAATATTTTCTGTTTCCTCAATAGTAAGTTCACCACTTATACCATGGAGATCAATGTTTCCATCAATAATCTTTACTGTATTTTCTTCTTCAGACGAGGTTAAATCCTGGGCAGATATTAAAGGCATAATAAATATTAGAACTATAGTTAAAACAATAAGAAATTCAATTAAATTGTTTTTATTAGTTTCTTTCTTTTTCATATTATATTTGTAAGAGAACAATTATTTAAAGTTTTTGAATATGATTTATAATAATCTGTTTTTATACAGGCTGCCATATAATAATTGGTGCTTTATCATCACAAAGAGATTGAACACGGAAGGTAATTGGGGATGTACTAGTTGATTGTTGTGCAACTTTAGCTTGACATGCTTCTTTGTCTGTCCATTCAACAAATATTATATTATGACCTGGATATTCCACAATATCTCCAGGAAGAGGATAGTCTCTCTGTTCATCAGTAGGGGCATTGATAGAGACTTTCCTATTATCTCCCTCCAGTAGGTTAACAAAAACTGTTTGCCACCCTGCTCCTGCTTCTTCATAAGTTTTTGCACATGCATCCCAACAATGCTGAGCATTTTTTCCTTCTTCTGCCCTATTGTAAGCTGTTTCCAAAACTGCTTTTGCTTTTTCAGTATTTTCAGTTAACTCCAAAGAAACTTGGGTTAAATCTTCTGTTGGTTCAAGCGTTTCATCAAGCTCTTCTTTTGGTTCTATAGATACCTTTTCTTCTTTTGGTTGGTCAGAAACATCATCAGGTATATCTATATCTTTTATATCTTCTAATTTTTTTGTAAGGTATATACCAATGTTATCTGAATAAATATTTACTTCTAAATGTTCAGGAGTTTCTTCACCTGGTTTTTTTTCTTCCTCTATTGGAGACACATCTTCAATTTGAGCAGGCTCTGCTGAGTCTTCTATTGCACCTGCTCCCCCTCCACCTCCCCCTTCTGAACTAGTTGGTTGTGTAAATGGAAAAGAAATTGTAGTTTGAGGTTTTTCTTCTTCAATTGGTTTTTCAACAGGTGTATCTTGGGGTTCAGTGCTTTCAATTATATCACCTATCTCACCACTTTCTGTTCCAAGTGCTCCTCCAACATCAGATTCTCCTGATTTAAAAAAAGATTTAATAGCATTTTTTATTATATCCCAAGTGCTAATCTTAACTATTTTATCCTCATCACATCTTGCAGTTACTTCATTTCCTTCTTCAATAGCTGTTGTGATTTCAATTCCCTTAGCTTGAGTTGCATCAATCTGGGTTTGTGTTTCTTCCTTAATATCACCAAAAAAGTATATTATCTTATCCTCATCATCTACTATCTTATCCTCATCGCAATTCATATAAATATTTTTTTGGTATTCAGTCTCTCCAGGTGCTTGTGGTTCATCTTCTTCATGCAATATTTCTATTGTTTGTATAACTATCTTATCATCATATTCTTCAAAAATCATAAGTTTGGCCTCATTTTCAGTGCTTGGTAACAGCGTAACTTTTAAATCCTCAACCTCTCCATTAACAGAAAGGGTTCCCTTAATTGCAGTTATATGTGTTCCTTCAATATAAGATGAGCTATCTCCAAGTGGATCAACATTTATTTCAACATCTGTGTCTGCCTTTATTTCTGAATTTTCCTTTCCGCTTATCTCTATATTAATGCCTGCGGTAGCCTTAATACCAATAGTTCCTTCTCCAAATTCATCTATCTGTACATTAGTTTCTTCAGATTCTCCTTCTTCTGGTGTTGATGGGGAAAACCAAAGTCCCTTGCCTTCTCCAGAAGAATACAAAACCTCATTAAGATTCTCGTTTGATTCATCAATCTTGCTGAAAACTATCTCAGTTATCTCGCCGTCTTTTATAATAATCTTCTCTATGTCTTCTGCCCTTGAAACATCAAGGACTTTGCCGCTTTTTGATGTAAGTGTCTTAAATGGATTTAGGTCACCGTCAAGACCACCCTTCAGCTCAAAAGTGCTTGCTGTAGCTCCCCCTATATTGCCATCATGCGTTTCTGTATTAAGGGGTATCTTAACATCGCCGACTTCAACGACTCCTAAATTATTTTTCTTTTCAATTTCTTCTATTGCTTCTAAATCTTCAGAGGTCTTTTCTTCCTTATCAATAAGGTCAAGATAACCTTTAGGAAATTCCGCTGGTTTTGTTATTTCTGCAGGGGAGGTTTCATCACTGGAACCTCCAAAGCCTGCGCCTTCCTCAAGAGCTGAGTTTACTTTTGGCACAGCAAGGAGTAAAGAAAAAATAAACAACAAAATAATTAAACTCATTAAATTATTTTTATTCATTTTCATTAGACAGTTCTTCACTTTCCTTAAAGCCATTTGCAAATAAGAACATAAACTGAGTACCATACTCTATTATAGATTGGTTATCCAACACAGAGTATATTAATGTATTCTCATCATAAGGGTAGATTTTGAAATTAAGGTCTTGGTTAACCAAAGAGGTCATGTCTACCCAATCAGGGTCTTCAACCTCCTTCTTAACTATATTTTGTGTTATATCATATATATGCCCAAGCCTTACTGGAAAACTTTTGTAAAATTTGCTTATCTCTGCTTTTGATTCTCCTTGCATAACAGTTATAGGATAATCAATATTGAACTCAACATTATTCTCATTTATTTTTGTTTCTGTATTAATCTCGCCAAATTCAAACTCAAAACCCATATCACTAAAAGCGTCAAGGTTTTCAACACATTCAGGCAGTGCCCTGTTTACATATGAAGAAAGCTCTTGTTCCATTTCCTCAATTGTTGGTGAAGTATCTTCCCCTTTATAATACCAGTAAGCTATCTTTGCATAAGCAGACTGGAAATAAAGTTTTGGCGGAGCTGTATAGCCACCTTGTACACCAAGGAGGTATAATGCATTAGATGAAGATGATTTGGCACACAAATCAACATAATATTTTATAGGGTTTAGCTCATCTGAGGAGATGACGCCTATTTTTTCAATGCGATAGCTTTTGGTAAATAAAATAATCAAAAAGAATAGCAGGAAGATTAATCCAAGGATAATAAATACTGTTATCTGTCCTCTTTTTTTCATGTTTTAATTTATGGATAAGAGATATATAAAACTTTTGATTTATCAAAAATTGTCAGAATACTGCACACTTCAATTTGCAGATAAATGACAATATCTTTGACAATTTTTTCAAATACTGTGAACTTTAGTCCGCAGTATTTATTTTATAAAAACAATTATTTCCAGTTTCTGCTGCCCCTGCCAAACAATTCTTTCATCTGTTATTTTAAAACCGTTCTTTTCTGCACTTTCTTTTAGCAAATCTATTGACCTTGATATCAAAACAATTTTTCCTTTTTCTGAAAGAATATATTTTGCAGCATAAAAGAATTCATCATAGGTTTTCTTTGTTCTTTTTAAGTCATATTTTGAAAACATTGGCTTTGTAACAATTAAATCAATCTCATTCTTATCAAACCTTGTGTCAAGCCATTCAAGGTCTGCTCTCGAGAATTCTATATCCTTGTTGATTGCGGCTATCAACTGCTCAAAATTCTGTTTTTCAAATGGCTTTAGTTTAAGAAAAGCAAAATCATCCTTTCTGTAATAATTTAAAGTCCCCTTATTATAAAGAGCTGCCTCTATTGGGATTATTCCAGAGCTGCAGAATGGATCAAGAAGCTTTTTCTCTTTTTTATAACCTGCAATTCTCAGGAGTGAGTAAGCTATTGTTCCCTTTATGTCAGATGCACTGCTGAAAACCTTGTAATCCCTTTTGCTTAAGTCAAATCCGCAGAAATCAATTCCCAAATAACATCTTTCATTAAAGATATAAACATAAAATATCAGATCAGGGTTTTCAAGGTCAACTTTTTGGTCATATCTTTTTTGTTTCTTTTTCTATGTCCTGGCTACTAAAGCTGTCATTAGTTAAGTGCTTGCATAAAACCTTAAAACTCTTATCCTTATCAAGCCATTTGTCAAAGCTTATTTTTTTAATTCTTTTTTCTATGGTATTAAGGATTTCATTAAAATCAGCCTGAATTTTAAATTCATCAAACAAGCAGATAACCTTAATTATTGACTGTGCCTTATAAGCCAAGGTACATAAATCAATTATTTTCTTTGGTTCAAACAAGACAACTGTTTCCTTAGTTTCAGCGCTAACTTTAATAATTTCCTTAACCTCCAAAGCAGCTATATCTTCTATTCCTTTGTGTGTTATTGCAATTGCCTTCATAATAATAAAAAAGAATTCAGTTTATTTAAATATTTAGTCATTGATTACTTTTGCAGCAGAAACAACATTATCATCATTGCTAAGCCTCATAAGCTTGACTCCTTGAGTATTTCTTCCTATTACAGATATTCCATTTGCAGGCATTCTTATTACAATTCCTTTTTTGCTTATTAGAATAATTCCATCATCACCATTAACAGATTTAATGGCAATTACTTTTCCGTTTCTCTCGCTACATTGTATGTTTATAACTCCTGAGCCACCCCTGTTTATGAGGCGGTATTCCTCAATCATTGTTCTTTTTCCATATCCATTTTCGGTAACAGTAAGCAATGTGTGGCTATCTTCTGCAATTATCATTCCAATAACCAAATCTCCTTGTTTAAGCCTAATTCCCCTGACTCCCCTGGATGTTCTGCCAATTGGCCTTGCATCTTTCTCACTAAACTTGACAGCCATTCCGTTTCTTGTTGCTAAAAGAATGTTTTTTGTTCCATCTGTTAAAACAGCATTAATTAATTCATCTCCACTATCAAGATTGATTGCCCTTATTCCATTTGCCCTTGGCCTTGAATATGCACTTAAGTCTGTTTTCTTGACAATTCCTTTCTTTGTTGCCATAAGAAGATAATACCCATTCTTGAATTCCCTCACTGGAATAACTGCTGTTACTTTCTCATCCTTAAGGCTTAAAAGATTAACAATTGCCTTTCCCTTTGCAATCCTGGATTCTTCTGGCACCTTATATGCCTTAAGCCATTGAACATTTCCCTTGTTTGTGAAAAACAATAAATATGAATGCGTTGATGTGATAAAGATATCCTCAACAAAATCCTCTTCCTTTGTTTTTGTTGCTATAACACCCTTGCCACCGCGGTGCTGCTGTTTGTATGTATCAAGAGGAAGCCTTTTTATATATCCTGCATGAGTAACTGTGATAACCATTTCTTCTTCTTTTATTAAATCCTCTATCTCAATATCCTCTTCAATGTCTATAAAATGAGTTCTTCGCTCATCACCATATTTTTTCTTTAGCTCTAATAGCTCATTTTTTATTATATCAAGAATCTTCTGCTCTGATGCAAGTATTTCCTTTAAATGCTCTATGAGCTTTGATAATGATTCAAACTCCTGTTTTATTTTCTTTTGCTCAAGTGAGCTTAATTTCTGCAGTTTCATGTCAAGAACAGCATTTGCCTGCTTTTCAGTCAGATTAAAGTTTGAGATTAATAATTTTCTTGCATCATCTGTTGAGTTTGATTTTTTTATTAAAGTTACAACCCTGTCAATGTTTGCAAGCGCTATTCTAAGCCCTTTTAGTATATGAGCCCTTTCCTCTGCTTTTCTTAGGTCAAACTGAGTTCTTTTTCTTATAACCTGTCTGCGGTGGTTTATATGGCAGATAATCAATTGCTTCAGGTTAAGGACTTTTGGCTGGTTATTTATAAGTGCGAGATTTATGATCCCAAATGAATCCTGCATCCTTGTATGCTTGAATAGCTGATTAAGAACAATCTCTGGGTTAGCATCTCTTTTCAGCTCAATAACAATTCTTATTCCTTCCCTGTCTGATTCATCCCTTAAGTCAGATATTCCATCTATCCTCTTATTCCTGACATTGTCTGCTATTTGCTCTACAAGATTTGATTTGTTAACCATGTAGGGAATTTCAGAAACAATTATTGCCTTTTTGTTGGCTTTCTCAATAACCTCTGTTTTTGACCTTATAACTATTTTTCCCCTTCCAGTATGAGCTGCATTTATTATTCCTGCTCTGCCGCAGATTAGTGCGCCTGTAGGAAAATCCGGGCCCTTAATTATAGGAAGAAGCTCATCAACAGTTGTATCAGGGTTGTTTATAACTTTTATTATGCCATCTGCTATCTCAACAAGGTTATGGGGGGGCATATTAGTTGCCATTCCAACAGCAATTCCAGAAGAGCCATTAATCAGCAGGTTAGGAAGTTTTGATGGCAATACTATTGGCTCTTTTGCTGATTCATCAAAGTTTGGCTGGAATTTTACAGTCCCTTTGTCAATATCTTCCAGCATTTCTTCTGCAAGCCTTGATAAACGTGCTTCAGAATATCTCATGGCAGCTGCTGAATCACCATCAATCGAGCCAAAATTGCCATGGCCCTGCACTAAAGGGTACCTTAATGAGAAATCCTGTGCCATTCTTACTAAAGTATCATAAATAGCTGCATCGCCATGTGGGTGGTATTTGGCCATGCAGTTTCCAACAACATTTGCTGATTTCCTGAATGGCTTGTTATGGAAAAGGCTGTTCTCATACATTGTATAAAGAACTCTTCTGTGAACTGGCTTTAGGCCGTCGCGGGCATCTGGCAATGCTCTGCCCACTATAACACTCATGGAGTATGAAATATAAGATTCTTTCATCTCATCAGCTATTAATCTCTTAATAATTCTCTGTGGTTTTTGCTCGTTTTCAGGCATTTTCTCTCGGTAAATAGTAATTTAACCTAGTTTATATATCTTTTGTATAAGGATTAGAAGGCCTATATCATCAGAATTCAGGGGTTTCAGCGATTTGGGATTTAGCTGAAATTTTGTGTTTTATTTTCTGGTTTAAAAAGAAAAGATTTATATATGTGATATATATACTTATATATGTGATGTAATATGGTACAAGCTGTAATAAATATAACTGAAAACACTAACAGAGTGTTAAATATTGTAAAAGCAAAGTTCGGACTTAGGGATAAGTCTCAGGCTATTAACATAGTAGTGAATGAATATGAAGAAAATTTTCTGGAGCCACAATTAAGGCCTGAGTACATTAAGAAATTAAAGAAAATAAGGAAACAAAAAGGAATTC
>JAFCBX010000051.1 GCA_017610505.1 Methanosarcinales archaeon
CAATGATTTCCTTGTCAATTACATATAATTTTTGTTTGACATCCATCCATCTGTTAATAATGCTTTCCATTACTGAAAGAATTTTGTCATCTGTCATTATACCACCGATTTATAGTATTTATTTACTTTTGAGGGGTGATATATAAATCTTTCTTTTAAAGTATAAAATAAAGAATAACAGGAAGCAGCAAGCAACCCATTGCATGTGTTCTTGATATATTTACTGTTGGGGGGATTATGCCAACAGCAGTGCTTATTGCAAGTATTAATAATCCTAATGGGCCTGTCAAAACTAAAACAAGAGCAGATATTAAAAATATAACCGAGAAAACCATTTTTCTATAACTTACAACACTTACAATTTTTGAAAAGGCCTTGGCTAAGATTAATGCAAGAAAAACAGAAATTGAACCGGCAATTAAAACAGCAGAAAGAAATATCACAATATGGCTTATGGTTATTGCATCAATTAATTTCTGGATAACTATTATTGAGCCATTTCTTGCTTTGTTCAAAACATAAAGTGTGACCATGGAAAGTATGAAATTAAATGTATTTATTGAGCCCATTAAAATCATAAAGCCAAGCCATCTTCACCAAGCTTTCTTGTTATTTGCATTGAGATAACTGCTGCTGTTGATGCTCCAAGGCCAGGCATAACAGCTGTTATAAATCCAGAAAATCCTCCTGAAAACAAGGCCTTAAAAGTTTTTGAGTTTGGAACTCTTACATATTGTTTTTTCATCTGCTTTGGAATACCCTCATTGTCTGACAAGCTTATAATTAAAGTGGATATTCCAAAAAGCCCTGAAAACAAAGGGAACAAAGGATTTTCAAAATTTGGCATATTCAAAACAATTAATCCCAAAACACCTGCTGTCAGAAAAACAAAAAAAGCCCATATCCTTTTCCTGTCCCTCATTATCATAAAAACAACAACAAGGATTAAAATATAACCAATATAGTTTTCTATTAAAGGATAGCCAAATTTTACAAGGGGAATAAGCAATGGAAAAAACAAAATACTCATTAACAATGCTCCAAAAGAGCCAATAATAGTCAGCTTTACAGCTGTCAGGCCTAAACCTTTAAGCAAGTATCTATGACCTGGAAGAACACCAAGAGCCATATCTGAATCAGGTGCTCCTAGAAAGATTGAGGGAATTGAATCAAGAAAACTGTGAGTTACTGACATTGCTATTATAAAGCAGCACAAAGAAATAATATTGGTGTATTGCAGCAATATTGGAGAAAAGCTGAGCAATAAAACAGAAATTAAGTTGATATGAATTCCTGGAATTAGGCCTGTAAATATGCCAGCTGTTATGCCAAGAGCTACTGCAATTAAAATTTCAAAAAACATAAACCATAATAAAAATTAAGAATTTAAATAGACTAATCAAAAAAAACCATAAGATTTCCGAAAAAGATTACATTTAGTTTATTAACAAGTTTTTGATATTAACTTTCATGGAAGAAAAGAGTTTGCTTAGACTGGCCTTAATATGCTCATTAGCTGGAATAATTGCTCTGTTCTTTATCTCTGAAAACATAGAGATCAATGAAAAGAATATTGATGAAATAAACAAGGATAATGTTGGAGAAGATGTAAGGATTAAAGGCATTGTAAGCAAATCAACTGACAAAGGCAAGATTATTCTTCTTGATATAATCCAGCCAGAAACAATAACCATAGTTTTGTTCAAAGACCATGATTTTAATATAAGCACTGGAACAAAGGTAGAAATAACTGGTGAGATAGATGAATTCAATGGAAAAATAGAGATTGTAGGAAATGAGGTTAATATTTTAAATTAAGATTTCTCTTTTTCCTCAACAAATTTTTCTGCTCTTTTTATCATCTCTTTTTTTTTTTTAATAAAAACACCGCCTTGCTTTCCAGCGCAGTAAGTTGCCTCCTTGTCCTTTATAATCTTGTTAAGCTCATCACTCTCAATGTCAATGTGCATTATTCTTGAGTTTGTCAAGGGGTCTTTTTTGTGAACATAAACCTTTACGTTCTTTATCTCTATTTTGCTTTTAGCAGGACCACTCATAAAAACACCCTTTATCTTGGAATGTTAAGCACAATCCAATTAAGTACAATTCCAAGAGGTATTAGTTGTTTCATTTCTTTAAAGTTAGTTTCTTCTCTAGTTCTTTCAATACACTATCAACAGCAACAAAAAGATTTTTGTCTTTTGCATTAGCTGATTTTTCCTCTCCACCAATAATAAGTTTTGCATTGATTTCAAGTTCATTGCCCTGCTCATTCAGTTCAAGAACAAGCTTTTCAAAATCCTTTGAGCTATCAGAGAATTTTCTGGCGTAAGATCCGACTATCTTCTTAAGAACTATTATTGAGCCACCATCCAACTCTGAAAATCCGGTAAGCTCTATATTGCCGCCTAGTTTAATGGTTTCCACCATGGCTGCATCACCCCTGTATTTATATAATTGATTTAAGTATATAAAAAAGTTTCTAAAGTAAAGTATACATTTTAGTATACTAGAATAGATTAAATAATAATCAACTTGATATTTTTTATATATTAATATATTAAATAGTATATTAAGATACTAAAATAACTTCAATCCTTTCCTTGCCAGCCCCTATATTCTTTCTCTTAAGCTTTATCTGGCCAATTTCTTTTGTGTTCTTTACATGAGTTCCGCCGCATGGCATAAGCCATTTACCACATTCCCACAATCTTCTTGAAGGGTCTTTCTCATCATTAAATGTCTTTATTTCAATACCCTGATTAATTATTTCCATTGTTTTTTTCTGTATCTCAGGTAGCAACTGGCTTATTGATTCATTATAAGCAAAGTCCAGGCGTGCCTTATCTATACTGATGTTAGAGCCAATCACCTTTTGCTGGCCTACTTTTTCAATAAAGAAATAATAAACTATGTGTGCTGCTGAATGTAATTTCATTATTTTATACCTATAGTCCCAGTCAATCTCTACTTTAACATTATTTCCGACTGCAAAGTTTGGCTCTTTTTCAAGAACATAATAGATTTCATCATCTCCCTGCTTGACTGCTTCCAAAACATTTATTCCGTTAATAGTTCCCTTGTCAGATGCCTGGCCACCAGAGAAAGCAAAAAATACTGTCTGGTCAAGCCAAACCTTATTGTCCTCAATTGCTGTAACCTTTGCATAACATTCCTTCATATAAGGATCTTTCCAGAAAAGTTTTATCACCATTTTTATCTTTTTAATAAAATTAACAAAACTATTTAAATATTATTGTTTTCATTTAAAACATGGCAAAGATATTTATTAAAACGTTTGGATGCTCTGCAAACTATAATAATTCAGAGATAATGGCCGGGCTTTTAACTGAATCTGGCCATAGCATTGCAAAAAAACCAGAAAACTCTGATCTAATCATAGTCAATACATGCACTGTAAAATTGCCGACTGAAAACAAGGTGAAGAGGAGTATAAGGAATTTCTTAAAATTAAACAAAAAAATAATTATTGCAGGCTGCATGCCTGAAGTCCAGAAAGAGACATTAAAAAACATTGCCCAAAATGCCTCTTTTGTTGGAGTTCATCACACAAAGGAAATTACAGACTCTGTTGACAAAACAATTAAAGGCATTTTAGTTGATGCAACTGGAAAAAAGAATGAAGTTAAATTAAATTCTCCAGAGCTAAGAAAAAATCAAATTATTCAAATAGTCCAGATATCAGAGGGTTGCAATGGTGTATGCACTTACTGCATTGTAAAGCTTGCTAAGGGAAAACTGTTTTCTTATCCTGAAGATGAGATTGTAAAACAGATTAGGTCAGGAATAAGAGAAGGTTGCAAGGAAATCTGGCTAACAAGCCAGGACACTGCTGCCTATGGCCAAGACATAAATCTAAATCTTGTTTCATTACTAAAAAAAATAATTGATGTTAAAGGTGATTTTAAGATAAGAATAGGAATGATGGATCCAAATAACTTAATTCCAATTTTAGATAATTTAATCATTTTAATGAAATCAGATAAAATCTTCAAATTTCTTCATATCCCTGTCCAGTCTGGAAATGATGATATTTTAAAGAAAATGGAAAGGCCTTACACAATAAATGAGCTTAAAAAAATAATAAAAAAACTAAGAAAAGAAATACCAAAAATAACAATAAGCACAGATATGATATGCGGCTTTCCCTCTGAAACAGAAGAGCAGTTCAATGATTCTGTAAAATTAATAAAAGAGATTAATCCAGATGTTTTAAACATATCAAGGTTCTGGCCTAGGCCAGGAACAGAAGCTGCTTTAATGAAAAACCAAGTGCATGGCAGAATAACAAAAAAGAGAAGTCAGCTCTTAACAAAAGAATTCAATAAAGTATGCACTGAGAAAAACAAAAAATGGCTCAGTTGGGAAGGTGAGATTTTAGTTGATGAGATAGGCCAAAAAGGCTCATTCATCGGCAGAAATTATTGCTATAAGCCTGTCGTGATTAAATCAGAAAACAATCTCCTAGGAAAAAAAGTTAATGTAAAAATAAGTGAGGTAACAAACCATACCTTAAGGGGGAAGATAATTTAATAAAGCTTTTGAATTATCATACTTTCTCATATAAAACAAAAACTTTAAATATCACATAGATTTTTCAAAAAACATGAAAGAAAGAGTAACACTAACACTTGACTCTAACATTCTAAAAAGAGTTGATTCTGGAGTAAATGGCTTTAAAATTAAAAACAGGTCTCATGCAGTAGAGCTTCTTATAATGAAAGCACTTGGTGCAAATGTTCCAAGAAAAGCTGTTATACTTGCAGGCGGAAAAGGAACAAGGCTAAGGCCAATAACATATGAAATCCCAAAGGCTTTAATACCAGTCCATGGGAAAACACTTACAGAGCATTTATTTGACTTATTCAAGAAATATGATATAAAGGATATTATAATGGCTGTAGGCCATATGAAGGAAAAGATTGAGGAACATTTCACTGATGGCACTAAATTTGGAATAAAACTAAGTTACATAGAGGAAAACGAGCCATTAGGAACAGCAGGACCTTTGAAATTAGGAAAAAACTTGTTAAATGAAACATTTATTGTCTCAAACGGAGATGAGCTTAAAAATATAAACATAGAGGAAATGTATGAATTACATAAGGAAAGCAATGCACTTGTAACAATTGCTCTGACAACTGTTGAGGATCCAAGCAAGTATGGTGTTGCAAGGCTTTCAGGCTCAAAAATCCTCGAGTTTGTAGAAAAGCCAAAAAAGGAGGAAGCACCATCTAAACTCATAAATTCTGGTTTTTACATAATGGAGCCAGAGGTCATAAACTTAATACCAAAGGGCTTTGTAATGCTTGAAAAAGATGTTTTTCCAAAACTAGCAAAAATGGGAAAACTTTTTGGATATCCATTCAGCGGCCAGTGGTTTGACACAGGCAACATAGAGAGATATGAAAGAGCTCTAAAAGAATGGAAAGATATAAAATAGTTTATTCTGTAGAGAGGTGGTAAAATGGGTATATTCAAGGCATATGATGTAAGGGGAATTTATCCTGAACAGCTAAATGAAGAGATAGCTTATAAGATTGGAAGGGCTTTTGTTGAATTCTTAAAGTGCAAAAATGTTGTTATCGGAAGAGATATGAGGCTAAGCTCTGATTCATTATTTAAAGCCATAACAGATGGAATTACAGACCAGGGAGCTGATGTTATTGATATTGGGCTTTCAACAACACCAATGTTTTATTTTGCTGTTGCAAACAGTGGTTTTGAAAGTGGAATAATGATAACTGCATCCCATAATCCAAAACAATGGAATGGCCTTAAATTCACAAGAGAAAAAGCAATACCAATAAGCGAAGCTACAGGCATAAAAGAAATAGAAAAATTAGTTGAAAAAAATGATTTTGAAAAACCTGAAAAAGGCAGGATAATAAAAAAAGATGTTCTTGAAGATTATGTTGATTTTGTTTTAAGCTTTGTTAATTTAAAAAAGATAAAGCCATTAAAGGTTGTTATAGATGCATCAAATGGTATGGCTGGAATGATAGCTCCGAAAGTATTTGAAAAAACAGGAATAGAGATTATCCCAATGTATTTTGAACTTGATGGCTCATTCCCAAATCACCAGTCAAACCCATTGATTTTAGAGAACAGAAA
>JAFCBX010000052.1 GCA_017610505.1 Methanosarcinales archaeon
ATTAAAGCCTTTAATGAGATAGCCTCATCCCTTGTCCAGAACTGGAAAAACCATGGCAAACCAGCAAAAATACCCTTATCACCAACAATTAATGAATCAAGAGAGCTTAGTGCACATAGGTAAGCAATCAGACTATCTCCCTTAAGTTTATTCTTTGTTTTCAAAAAGCATTTGTAGTAATCCCTCTGTTTTTTCTTCAGTCTTTCAATGTTCCTAAAAACATAGTCTGCCTCTTTCTTTGCCTTTTCCTTGTTTTTTGAAAAACTTAAAACGACCTTGTCTGTTTTTAATGTTAGCGCTGAAAAAACATATCTTTCATAAGGTATTGAATTTCTTTTTTTGTCAAATCCATAATCTCTTTTTTCCCATTCTTCAACCTTTTTGAACATGCCCTCAAACTTAAGCACTAAAAATAAGGAATATTCTTCCTTTCCATCAGAATTGTCCTCCCTTGCATCTGTTTTTTTAACAAACTTAACTATTATTTTATCTCCTTCCTGCCAAATGCTGTAGAACCTGCCCCACTGCCTCTGGTCATAACTCTCCCTTGCATCAAAAACCAGTTCAATAGGAATTGGCTTAGTTATTTCATAAACCAATGAATCATAATTAGGAATTGGCTTAGTTATTTCATAAACCAATGAATCATAATGATGGGGCATAAAAAATGTTTCAGTTATACCATTGCAATCTCTTTCAATTTCATAAAGTTTGTTTATTATATTGTCTGCCTTAGCAGAACCAACTATATGCAGGCTTTCAATAATCTTATACATTTTTTCATCAAAAAAGAAAAGCCCATCATACCTACTTTTATTTTCATTTGCAAGACAGAAATATCCCCCTTTCTTATTTGTAATAAGAAACCTTGCGTCTTTTTTTGTCTTTTTTCCTATATTACAATTATTTAATGAATGAACTATGTTTATCATTTTTAAGCAGAATAAAAATAAATCCTAGTATATATTTCTTGCCTTTTATTTCTCTCCCCTATAAAATTTTGCAGCATCCTCAGGGCTTACAGAGTTTATTGTTGCATTTGTAGCCAGCTCAAAGCCAGCCCATGTAGCAAGCCTTGGGCATATTTCAATATGAAAATATGAAAGTGCAAGTCTTTTCCCTCAGGTGCATAATGTAGGAAGAAATTATATGGAAGATTTATTTTTTTTAGTTTTAACAGGATTTTTTTGAGCATTGAAGCCAAATCCAATAGCTTTTTTTCATTCATTTCTGTTATATTTTTTATATGCTCTTTTGGAAATATCCATATTTCATAGTTAAATCTTGAGGCATATGGTGTGAAACTAACAAAAGAATTGTTCTCAAAAACCCTCCTGTAACTGTTTTTCTCAATATTGATTATCTCACAGTATGGGCATGTTCTATAAGTTCTAGATGCATTAACCTCATCCTCAACTAACTTGGGAATCTTATTATATGTCATTAGTTGTGTGTGTGAATGAATTAATGATGTTCCTGCTTCCATTCCTTCATTTTTGAAAATAAGAACATATTTTGTGCTATCTATTTTGCTTAATTCCCTTACCCTATTAGCATATACCTTTAAAACCTCTTTTATATGCTCTTCTGTTAAATCAGCTAACTGCTTGTTATGGTCAGGTGTTTCAACTATTATTTCATGTATGCCAAATGCATCAGCATATGTAAAATATTCATTTGCACACTTTATTTCAGGATTTCCCTCATGGCTTACAGCAGGAAACTTGTTTGGGAACCATCTTATAATCCATTTGTTGTTTTTTTCAATCCTTCCAGTCTCTTTTGGGGTAAGATCTTCATTTCCTGGGCAGAAATAGCAAATACCCTCTTTTTTTGCTTTGGTTTTTTTAAACTCCCTTGGCCTTTTCTTTCTTTCAGAAGCTATAATAACCCATCTATCCAATATATAGTCTTTTCTGAGTTCTATTTTAACCAAGCCCCCTTATAGCGAGATTATGTGCCTTAATATAATTCTTGATTAAAACCCCCCAATCAGCTAATGAAGCAAGCCTTTGTGCTTCCATCTTGTTTTTTATTCTTTCCTGCTTTGATAAAGAGCTGAAATAATAAAGTTTATTAGCAAGCTCCTCAACGACCTCATCATCTTTTTTGCCTAACCTATTCAAAACAAATATGCCCGGATTTTTACTTTGAACTGATTTTTCATTAACATACCTTCCAAATCCAGCCAAGTCAGTTGTTACAGATGAAACACCAAGTGCAGCTGCTTCTAAAGGAGTGTAGCCCCATGGCTCATAATATGATGGAAATACTCCAAGATGTGAGCCCTGCATGCATTCATAATAACCTAGGTCAAGCAGCCTGTCTGCTCCAGTTAGATAGATTGGATAAAAAACAACCTTTACCCTATCTTCTTTTTTATTTAATAAGCCAGCTTCATTAAGGGACTTGATAATAGCATCATTTTTTTCATCTTTTAAATCATGTGTTGTTAATTCTGGATCTCCTTTTTTCATTAGCTTCAAAACCTTTTTTTTGTTTTCATGCAGAAAATCTTCATCAAAAATATTTTTTTCTGTAATACCCCTTTTTGAAACTATTGAATAAATTATCCTGTTTTTAATTTCACCTATATCATCATCAATAGCATCTGTTATGTCTTTAAAAAAGGTTTTATTTTCAAGTAATCCTGTTTTTATTGCCCTAATATTTCCAGGAACCCAGAAAAAGGCCACAATGGTTTTGTTAGATCCCTCTTTTTTAAGTTTTTCATTTAATTTTGCCAATGCCTTGATAAATATATCAATACCCTTTGCCCTAAATTCATATCTTCCGCATAGGAAATAAAAAAGAGTATTATTAAGACCAAATGAATAATACGGAAAAAAATAATACATCAGGAATTCCTTTATTCTTTCCCTATACAACCTATGTTTTATGGATGCCTCCTCAAATGTTGGAAACTTCTTAAGGTCAAGCCCATTTGGCAAAAGAACATCTGGCTTTTTTCCAAGAATATGTTCTGCTTCTATAGCTGTAATCTCACTTACAGTTGTAAAAACACTTGCATTTAATGCGCTTTGCTTTTCTGTAAGATATTTTGCCTGTATGCCATAATCATAGGCTTTTTTTTCAGGATTTATCTTGTCAAATATTTCATAAAGATTTTCATTTGCAAAAGACATTGTCCTTCCAAGAATTGTTGCATGCGTTGTAAAAACAGTTCCAACCTTAACATTCTTCTGCTTTAGGTAAAGCAGGCCAGCTCCAGCCAGCCATTCATGGAACTGCGCAACAATCTTTTTATCTTGAAAAGCATTTTTTATTTCTTCAATTAACTTTCCAACAGCATATGACCAAATAACAGGCTCATCAAAATCAAAATACTGCGTGTTAAGTGAATCTATTTTGAAATTTTGCCACAAATCTTTTTTTATTTCATCTTTTTTGGATGCAAATCCACTAAAATCAACTAAAATTGTGTTAGGTTCACCCTTAATCAACCAGCTGCCATAATGGCACTTTATGCCTTCTTTTCTTAATTTTTCAAACACCTGTTTTAATTTATCTGAAGGAACCTTTTCCTGGAATTCCCCAGCCACTTTTTCTGGAAAAAAAGGGCCTATTGTAAAATAATTTTCCTTATAATATCCCATTATTTCAGCAGCTTTTGATTTAACAACAGTATAAATGCCTCCAACTTTATTACAAACCTCCCATGAGACCTCAAATAAATAATCTGCTTCTTTTTCCATTTTAATCAACAAATATTAAGTCATCTGGCCAACCTTCCTTTATTTTGCCATTGTAAATATTAGTTAAAGGCATATAATTATGCAACATTACTATTGGAACATTGAGTGTCAAGACCTCTATTTTAATAATAGCATCTTCGCCAAAAAGTCTTTTGAACTTTGGAGATATTTCTGCATTGAATATTTCAATAATATCAGATATAAGTCTGGATTCAATTATCATGGCAATTATAGCATGGCCATCTCTTTCACCAAGAGAGCATTCAGCTATGTGCTTTAATTCTATTTTAGTTGGGCTTTCTTTTTTCATTGCCTCAATCATCTGCTTTCTTGTCATTCCTGATTTAAATGTTATTATATACTGCTGTTTTGCTGTAAAACTGCCTGTTCCATGAGGCCCATTGTTAAGATATGTAAAGTAATAGAGAAGCCCTTCTTTTTCCAGTTTTTTCCTTTTTCTGTTAACAGTTTTTACAGGAACATTTGTGTTCTTGCTTATTTGGTTGTCAGAAATTCTTGGATTTTTTATAAGTTCTTTAATTATAATTTCCTCTTGTTTATCAATTTTCCTCATTTTATCCCCCAAGAAATGTTTTTATGTCATATAACAAGCAAAACTAATATAAATATGTTTTGTTTTACTTCTTTAAGGGTAAATTTACCAGTAAATCATGATTTCTGTTACTATCTAGTAATTGAGAAATTATTTAAGTAATAATCCTTTCTGTTTAACTTAGTTAGATATAGCTATAAAAAGAGGATTTGAATGAAAGTTTTGATGTTTGGCTGGGAATTTCCACCATTTAATACAGGTGGATTAGGAACTGCATGCTATGGCCTTACAAAAGGCCTAAGCAAACAGGGCATTAATATAACATTTGTAATCCCAACAGCGCCAAAGCCAATTGAATCAGATTTTGTTAATCTTATAATTGCAAGTTGCACTAGTTTTCTTGATATAAAGAGAGTAAGTTCTTTGTTAGTTCCATACACCTCATCTGAAGGATATGCAAAAACATATAAAAGCAGATATTTCAATAAAAACTTTGGAAATATTTATGGACAAAATCTTTTTGATGAAGTAAACAGGTATGCCATGAAGGCAAGAGAAATAGCAATAAATGAGACTTTTGATTTAATACATTGCCATGACTGGATGACTTATTTGGCAGGAATTGAGGCAAAAAAAGCATCAAAAAAGCCATTGGTTGTGCAGGTTCATGCAACAGAATTTGACCGCACAGGGGGCCATCCAAACCAAGCTGTTTATGATATTGAAAGAATGGGAATGCATGCTGCAGATTTGATTATAGCTGTATCTAATTTTACAAAAAATAAAATAGTAAAACATTATGGAATAAGTTCTGAAAAAGTTTTTGTAGTTCACAATGCTGTTGAATTTAGAAGCTTCCCTGACACTGAAGAGTTTAAGATAAAAAGCCAGGATAAGATAGTTTTATTCCTTGGAAGGATAACACTACAAAAAGGTCCTGACTATTTCCTTGATGCAGCAAAGAAAGTGCTTGAAAATGAAAAAAACATTAAGTTTATTGTTGTAGGCTCTGGTGATATGGAAATAGACATGGTTGAGAGAGCAGCCAAACTTGGAATAGCAAACCATGTCTTGTTTACTGGGTTTTTAAGGGGAGATGATGTTGACAAAGCATATAAAATGGCAGACTTATATGTTATGCCATCTGTTTCAGAGCCATTTGGAATAACACCACTGGAAGCAATGAGAAACGGAACCCCTGTTATCATCTCAAAGCAGTCAGGTGTTTCAGAGGTTATAAAAAACTGCCTTAAGGTTGATTTTTGGGATATTGATGAAATAGCCAATAAAATAATCGCAGTACTTAAATATAATGCATTACACCATTGCTTAAAAGAACATGGATTGATAGAAATTAAAAAATTCAGCTGGAATGACAGTGCCAAGAAATGTATTGAAGTCTATGAAAGAGCATTAAATAAATCATAAGGGGTGTATAAAATGGATTTAAAAAATAAGGTTGTTATTGTAACAGGCTCAAGAAGAGGAATTGGTAAGGCAATAGCACTTACATTGGCTAAAGCAGGAGCCAATGTTGTTGTTAGTGACATAAACCTAGATGATTGCAATAAAGTAGTGGAGGAGATTAAGACTATTGGGGGAAATGCTTTGGCTGTTAAGGCAGATATCTCTAATCCTGAAGAAGTTAAGGATGTGGTAAAATCAACAGTAAAAAGATTTGGCAAAGTTGATATACTTGTTAATAATGCAGGGATATATATGCAAAAATCATTGACTGATGTTACAGAGCAGGATTTTGACAAGATTTTGGATATAAACCTTAAGGGTGTTTTTCTCTGTTCAAAAGCTGTTGTTCCAGAGATGATAAAACAGGGAAAAGGCAAGATAATTAATATAACATCTATTGCAGGCCAGGTAGGATTTGCAAATTCTAGTGCCTATTGTGCTTCAAAAGGAGCAATAATAAACATAACAAGAGAGCTTGCTCTAGAGCTAGCGCAATATAAAATAAATGTTAATGCAATCGGTCCTGGTGTGATAGAAACAGCCATGACAAAAGACTTATTAAAAGATGAAGCAACAAAGGAAACACTACTCGCCAATATCCCCTTAAACAGGATTGGAAAGCCAGAAGACATAGCAAATGCAGCCCTATTCCTTGCTTCAAATAATGCAGATTATATAACTGGCATTACATTATTTGTTGATGGGGGCTGGCTTACACATTAAAGGTTAAAAATGGTATCAATTTGTTTTTATTTCCAGGTTCATCAGCCATAATGTATTTGAGATTGGGAAGAATCATAATTATACTAACAAGCAGAAGAATTTAGATATACTAAAAAAGGTTGCAGAAAAATGTTATCTTCCAACCAATAAGATAATGCTTGACCTGCTTAACAAGCATGAAGAATTCAAGATAAGCTATTCTTTTTCAGGTGTTATCCTAGAGCAATTTGAGGAGTTTATGCCTTCTGTTCTTCAGTCATTCAGGGATTTAGTTGATACGGGAAAAGTTGAAATTCTTGATGAGACATATTATCATTCGCTTGCATTCCTGCATTCAAAACAGGAATTTAAGGAGCAGGTTATTTTGCATAATAAAAAAATAAGGAGCTTGTTTAAGCAAAATCCATCTATTTTCAGGAATACAGAGCTTGTCTATAATAATGAGCTTGCAAATTTTGTTGAGTCAATGGGCTATAAGGGAATACTGGCAGAGGGAGCATATACTCCAAAGACAACATCAAGAATAAAGCTTTTGCTTAAAAACTACAAATTATCAGATGATGTTGCATTCAGGTTCTCAGATAGGAGCTGGAAGGAATGGCCGCTAACAGTTAATAAATACACCAGTTGGATTAATGCTGTTAATGGAAATGGCAATCTAGTAAATCTTTTTATGGATTATGAGACATTTGGTGAGCACCAGTGGGCAGATACAGGGATATTTAATTTTTTGAGATACTTACCTCAGGAGCTATTGAAGCACCCTGACAATGATTTCAAAACTCCAAGTGAGGCAATAAAAACATATAATCCTGTTGCAGAACTGGATATTCACAACCCTATTTCATGGGCAGATATTGAGAGAGATACAAGTGCATGGGATGGGAATGACATGCAAAAGTCAGCAATAAATGAGATATATCTTATAGAAGAAGCAATAAAAAAATCAAAAGATAAAAAACTTATTAATGACTGGAGAAATCTTCAGACAAGCGACCATTTTTATTATATGTGCACAAAGTGGTTCAATGATGGTGATGTACATAAATATTTTAATCCTTATGACAATCCTTATGATGCATTTATAACCTTTATGAATATATTAAATGATATAAACTTCAGGCTAAAAGAGAATAATACTTTAAAAAAAGAGGTGGTAGTATGAAAGCAAAAAGAAAAGTGGCAAAGAAAAAAGGGGTTAAAAAGAAAAAAACAGAGAAAAAAAATATATTGAAGGATACTAAATCAAACCATTATTTTTTTGTTAAGGATGGTACAATTTTGAAGAATGTGTTGGATTTATCCAAACACCTTGATAAAATGGCTGATGAAGTATTTAAGCATCATGTCAATGAGATTAAAAATGATTTCAGCAATTGGATTAAAGATGTCTTTAAGGAAGAAAAGCTGGCAAAAGAGCTTTTGAAAACAACTGATAAGGACAAGACACAGATAATTATCTTAAAGCATGTAATAAAGAAATTCAGATAAAAGGGGTGATAATAATAGTAAGAAAAATTTTGTTTCCAGAAGATGCAAACTTAATACTGACGGATGTTATTCCAAAGCATTACTTTAATCTGCACATGGGAACATCTATAAGAAACCTGCAAGAGCTTGCTGATGCCTTGGAAATAATGGATGAAAATACATTTAAACATCATGTAACAAAAGACAAAAATGATTTTAGCAACTGGGTAAAGGATGTTGTTTGTGATATTGACCTCAGCAAGGAATTATTAAAAGCAAAGACAAGGGAAGAGGCACTCAAAATAATGAAAAAAAGAATTGGCAAGCTTGACAAACTTCAGAGAAGTTACTGCCCAAAAGAGCAGTTAAGATGTTGTGTCATGGAGTTTTTTTATGGCTTGGCAATAGGAATACTTTTAGGGCTGATAATTGCAGCAATAAGAGCTGGGTTAGGTTAATTAAAAGAATTAATACTTACTTAAACTTCATACCTTGCATGCCATTGCCACTGAACTTTTTCATCATTCTTTCCATTTGCTTCTGGTTGCCGCCCTTGAAGAGCTTTGCCATTTTTTTGCTCTGCCTGTACTGTTTTAATAATTCTCTTATTTCCCTTGTAGATATTCCTGAGCCCTTTGCAATTCTGTCAATTCTTGTGATGCTTATGATGTCTGGGTCTTCAAGCTCTTCTCTTGACATTGAGTCCATGATAAAGCGCCATTTTTTCAGCTTGCCCTCCTGAACTTTTAACAAATCTTTTGGCATCTTTAACTGGGAAAAACCAGGAATCATTTCTGTTATCTTGCTCAAAGGTCCCATCTTGCTCATTGCCTGCATCTGCTCATATAAATCAATTAGATTAAATTCTCCTTTGAGAAACCTTTTTCCTAAATCCTCTGCATCTTCTTTTGAGATAGCTTGTTCTGCTTTTTCTAATAATGCTTCAAGATCACCCATACCAAGCAATCTTGAGATAAATCCCTCTGGCTTGAAAACCTCTAAATCACCTAATTTTTCACCAACACCAATGAACTTTATTTTTGTATCTGTTGCAGAGCATGCTGTTAAAGCACCGCCTGCTTTTGCAGTACCATCCATCTTTGTTACAATCACGCCTGTTATTTTGCATGATTCATGAAATTTTTGTGCTTGTTTCTGGGCTGCCTGGCCAATGTCTGCACTTATTACCAGAAGATTTTCCTCTGGCTTTACAGCATTATTTATTTTTTTTATTTCTTCAATTAAATCCTTTGATAATGCATCCCTTCCAGAAGTGTCTATGATTATTATATTATATTTATTAAATTCTTTTTCAAACTTTTTCAGTATGTTTAATGGATTTTTCTCCTTTTTGTCAAGAAAAACAGGAACATTTGCCTTTTTAGCTATTTGTTCTATCTGCTCCATTGCAGCTGGCCTGTGGGTATCAAGACCAACTAATGCAGCCTTATAGCCTCTTTTTGTATAATATTTTGCAAGCTTTCCTGCCTGTGTTGTTTTTCCAGAGCCAAACAATCCAACAAGCATTATCTTTGTTGGTTTTTTCTTTATTTCTATCTTGCCTTCTTCTTTTCCGACAAAATCTACTAATTCCTCATAAACTATTTTTACAAGATATTCCTTTTTTGTCAGGCCAGCTGGGGTTTCTTCTTTTAAGGCACGCTCTTTTATCTTATTGCTTAAGTCAAAGACTAATTTAACATTAACATCTGCCTGCAATAAAGCACGTTGAATGTCCTTCACAAGCTCATTAATGAGTTTTTCGTCAACAAATATGGCTTTCGCTATCTTGCTTAATGTATTTTTTATTGAGCTTCCAAGCTTCTCAAGCACCATTTTACATCTGAAAACAGGTGTTAATTTAGGAACGTCAAAGAAATCATTCCCTGAATCAATCATGTCCTGCAGGCTTTCATCAGATAGTGGTTGAGCTCCGTTATCTTTTGGTAAAGATTTTCTGAATGCTCCAATATGACTTAATTCTTCAGCAGCAGTAAGAGGATATTCTTCTGTATTTTCTAATTCTTCCATAATTTTGTTAGCATAACCGCAACCACAATCATTTACTGAATTAGGGTACTTTGAAGTCTTGTAACCATCTGTCATTTTTACCTTTGTTCTATTGTAACTAGTTAGTTACAACTTCTTTATAAATCTTTCGATTTATTCAAAGAAAAAAAGAAATTAAAACTTAATTTCAGACGATTTATTGTCTATAATCTCCTGCATCTTTTTGATTAAGTCTTCTGGCTTTATATTGAAATAAACCTTGCCGTCAAGTGTTCTTACTGCTACTGTGTTGTTTTTCTGCTCTTTGTCTCCAACAGTCAGGATTAATGGGATTTTCTTTAGCTGGGCCTCCCTAACCTTTTTTGGCATTGTCTCTGCCCTGAAATCAGTCTCAACCCTTATACTGCTTTTTTCTAGTTCCTGTTTTATCTTTTCCCCGTAAGGAATGTGGCTGTCATTTATGTTTAGGATAATTGCCTGTACTGGTGAGAGCCATAATGGGAATTTTCCTGCGTAATGCTCTATAAGTATCCCCAGGAATCTTTCTATTGAACCGTATATAACTCTATGAATCATAATAGGCCTATGCTTTTTGCCATCCTTTCCCTCATATGTAAGGTCAAACTTTTCAGGCATTGCAAAATCAAGCTGTATTGTTCCGCACTGCCATGTTCTTCCAATACAATCCTTTAGATGAAAATCTATTTTTGGTCCGTAAAAAGCTCCGTCGCCTTCATTAATTTTGTATTTTATTTTTTTAGCATCCAAGGCAGCTTTTAAGCCAGCAGTTGCTTTTTCCCATACCTCATCAGAGCCCATTGCATTGTCTGGCTTTGTGCTTAACTCAACCTTATAACTAAATCCAAATGTTTTGTAAAATTTATCTGTCAGGTTGATTACTCCGATAATCTCATCTTTTATCTGCTCTTCTGTCATGAATATATGCGCATCATCCTGCGTAAAGCATCTTACCCTAAATAATCCTGCAAGAACACCAGATAGCTCGTGCCTGTGAACAGTTCCCATTTCCCCCATTCTCATTGGAAGCTCTCTATATGACCTTAATTTTGTCTTGTAGATTAACATCCCTCCTGGGCAGTTCATTGGCTTTATTGCATAATCCTGGTCATCTATCTTGGTAAAGTACATGTTTTCCTTGTAATGATCCCAATGGCCGCTCTGCTCCCATAGTTTCCTGTTTAATATCATTGGTGTTATAACTTCAGTATAGCCAGCTTTTACATGCTCTTTTCTCCAGAAATCCTTTAAAATATTTACTATAATGGTTCCCTTTGGATGGAAGAATGGAAAACCAGGGCCTTCGTCATGCATGCTGAATAAATTAAGCTCTTTTCCTAGCTTACGATGGTCTCTTTTTTCTGCTTCTTCTAATAAAGCTGTGTATGCATTTAGCTGTTTTTTGTCTGGGAATGAAATTCCGTAAACTCTCTGCAGCTGCTTGTTTTTTGCATCTCCCCTCCAA
>JAFCBX010000053.1 GCA_017610505.1 Methanosarcinales archaeon
TAAGTTGTTAGGCTTTTCTACAATAGTTTCAATATATATTGCTATTGCCCTGACATTTAGCAGCACCATAATAATAATGAAACTTTTATCAGATAAGGGAGACCTGGAAACCCTATATGGAAGAATTGCTATTGGTTTTTTAATTGTTCAGGATTTGATTGTAATATTCATTTTAATGGTTATCGCATCAATCCCTGCTGGAATAAATTTTACTGCTTTGATTTTTGGAACAATCTTAAAGGGATTTGGTTTGTTAGTGTTATTATTCTTGGCAGGTATTTACATACTGCCGCTTATAACTAAGACTATTGCTAAATCCCAGGAACTTTTATTATTGTTTTCTATTGGCTGGTGTTTGGCACTATCTTCTTTTTTCTATTATTTGAATTTTTCAATGGAAATAGGAGCATTACTTGCAGGTGTTACCCTGGCTATGTCTCCATACCGCTATGAAATCAGTTCTAAAATGAAACCCTTGCGTGATTTTTTTATTATTCTGTTTTTTATATTACTGGGCTCTCAAATGGTCTTTACAAATATAAGCCAGTATATAATCCCAATACTTATTTTTTCAGCATTCATACTTATCGGGAACCCATTAATAGTGATGGTATTAATGGGCTTGCTTGGCTATACCAAAAGAAATAGTTTTTTAGCTGGATTAACTGTGGCTCAGATAAGCGAATTTTCCCTGATTTTTATTGCCTTAGGAGTTAGTGTAGGGCATCTGACAAATGAGATTTTATCTCTTGTGACTATTATTGGCTTGGTAACTATCGCCGGCTCTACTTACATGATAATTTATGCAAATAAAATATACCTTTATTTATCAAAATACCTTGGAATATTTGAAAGAAAAGGTAAAAAAGTTGATGAACACAGGTATCATAAAGATGAGAGTTATGATATTATTCTTTTTGGGTATAACAGGATTGGTTATGATATCTTGGAGTCTCTTAAAAAAATAAAAAAAAAGTTTCTTGTCATTGATTTTAATCCAGAAACAATAACAAAATTAGCAAAAAAATGTTTTGATTGCAGATACGGCGATGCAGATGATTCCGAGTTGCTAAATGAATTAAATTTTTCAAAAACAAAAATGGTTGTCTCAACAATACCTAACTTTGATACAAATCTTTTATTGATTAACAAAATTAAGGAATACAATAAAAAAATGATTATAATGGTTATTTCCCATCAGATTGATGAAGCAATGGAGTTGTATGATGCAGGTGCAACTTATGTGCTTATGCCTCATTTTTTAGGTGGACACCATGTATCTGCAATGATTGAAGAGCATAGATTAAGTTTTAATAAATTTTTGAAAGAAAAAGTTGATCACATTGAACATCTGAGAAAAAGAAAACAAATGGGACACGAACATCCCTATCGTAATAAACATTAGACATGAGTTAAAAGCATAAAATAAAAGAGGTCTCACAATGGTTGACTATTATACTTTAAATATATCTGAAGCAATCAAATCACTAAAAAGTTCTGAAAAAGGCTTAACTAAAAAAGAAGCTGAAAAAAGGCTTAAAGAATTTGGATATAATGAACTACAGAAAGAAAAAGGGCATACTGCACTTACTATTTTTTTAAATCAATTTAAGAATGCTCTTATTTTATTGCTTATTTTTGCAGGGTTCTTATCTTTGTTTCTTGGAGAAAGAATTGAATCAATAGCTATATTTGCAATAGTGCTTTTAAATGCTGTGCTTGGTTTTATTCAGGAATATAGGGCTGAAAAAGCTATTGAGGCATTAAAAAAAATGTCTGCTCCTACAGCTATAGTTTTGTGCAATGGAAAGGAACAAAAAATACCTGCAAGAGAGGTTGTGCCAGGAGATATTCTTTTGCTTGAAGCAGGGGATATTGTTCCGGCAGATTCAAGATTAATAGAAGTTTCAAGCCTGCAGATAGATGAATCATCTTTGACTGGAGAGTCTGTTCCATCAGAAAAAGTTACTGAACCATTTAAATTAGGTATTTCTGTAGCAGACCAGGAGAATATGGCTTTTATGGGCACTGCTGTAACATATGGAAAAGGAAAAAGCGTTGTCACAGACACTGGTATGAGAACAGAATTTGGAAAAATTGCTATATCTCTACAAACAACTAAAGAAGTGCGAACACCATTAGAGGCAAAATTTGCACACTTAGCAAAGCAGATTGGAATTGTAGCAGTTATCTTAATTATAATTGTGCTGGTTTCAGGAACATTACAGGGAACTCTAACTTTTGGTAAAATGCTTTTGTTCGCATTGGCTTTAACTGTTTCCACTATTCCAAATTCACTTCCAATTATTGTAACTGTTGGATTATCCATGGGAACAAAAAGATTGGCAAAAAAGAATATGCTGATTAAAAAACTTCCTGCAGCAGAAAGTTTGGGTGCTACTACTATCATTTGCTCTGACAAGACAGGAACGATCACAAAAAATCAGATGACAATAACAGATATATTTTATGATAATCAAACAATTAAAGTAAGCGGAACTGGTTATAGGCCAAAAGGGAATTTTTATGTAAATGATAATCAGATTAATTCAAAAAAGATCGAGCAATTATTGCGTATTGGTTATCTTTGCAATAATGCAAAATTAATTAAAAGAAAAGGCAGATTTGAAATTCTTGGAGACCCGACTGAAGGTTCTTTAATTGTTCTTGGAAAAAAAGGAAAACTTGAAGATGAAGATTTGCATCATCATCTTTCTTTTATTGAAGAACTTCCTTTTGATTCAGACAGAAAAAGAATGTCTGTTATATTTCAAAATAAAATAAATGAGAAAATAGAAGCGTATGTTAAAGGTGCTCCTGATCTTCTTTTAAAGGTATGTGATAAAATAATTGAGAAAGATAAAGTAAGGAATCTTACTAAAAAAGATAAAGAAAAAATTCTTAAAATGAATAATTCTTTTGCTGGTAAAGCTCTTAGGGTGCTTGCTCTTGCATACAGGGAACTTCCTGACTCTGAGAAATACAACATAGATAATGTAGAAAAAAATCTTGTATTTGTTGGGCTTGTTGGAATGATTGATCCCCCACGGGATGAAGTTAAACATTCTATTGAACAATGCCAGGAAGCAGGGATAAAAGTTATGGTAATAACTGGAGACCATGCCATAACAACAAAAGCAGTAGCCCAGCAGATTGGATTATTCAAACAAGGAGATATTGTGCTGACAGGCGATGATGTTGAAAAAATGAGTGATGCTGAACTTGAGAAAAAGATAGAAAAAGTTAGAATTATAGCTAGGGCCCTGCCTATCCAAAAGTCAAGAATTGTTTATGCCCTGCAAAAAAGAGGACATATTGTAGCAATGACTGGTGATGGCGTAAATGATGCGCCTGCTTTGAAAAAAGCTGATATTGGCATTGCCATGGGGATTACAGGCACTGATGTAGCTAAAGAAGTTTCAAAGGCAACTTTAACAGATGATAATTTTGCTACAATAGTAAATGCAATCGAAGAAGGCAGAAACATCTATAACAAAATGATTAAATCAGCAAAATATCTTTTATCCTGCAATGTCGGAGAAATAACTGCAGTATTTATGGCAATAATGCTAAGATTTCCTCTGCCGTTGCTCCCTCTTCAAATTTTATTAATGAATCTGCTAACAGATGATTTTCCTGCTTTGGGCCTGGGATTTGAATCAAATGAAGAAGGAATTATGAAACTTCCACCAAGAAACCCAGAAGAGAAGCCTATTTCAAGAAAAATATTCCTATCAATTATTATATTTGGATTGATAATGGGCTTAGGAACATTGTTTATGTTTATGCAATATAAAGAAATTGATTTGAGCAAGGCTCGGACAATAGCTTTCACGACACTTGTTATGTTCCAGATGTTTGCTGTTATGAGCAGCAGGTCATTATTTCCATCTTTAAGGAAATTAAATCCACTTTCAAATAAATGGTTGCTTGGGGCTGTTTGCTTATCGCTGATTATACAATTAACAGTTGTTTATTGGTCACCATTACAAACTATTTTTGGAACTGTTTCCTTATTAGCAATAGACTGGCTTAAAATCATAGGCATTTCAAGTTTAGGGTTTATAATGATGGAAGCAAGCAAGTTTTTTATGGGTAAAAGGATGTAATCCATATAATATTAACATAAACCGTAAATCTTCTTAAAAAAATAAGAAAACTATATAAAGAAAATTAAAGATTATTGATTTATGGAAGAAAAGATAAGTTCTGGCTCAGAAGTCATTGATAATCTGCTTGATGGCGGTTATAACAGTATTGTTACAATTATTTATGGCCCTGCTGCAAGCGGAAAAACAACTCTGGCAATGCTGGCTGCAATTCAGCAGGCAAAACAAGGGAAAAAATCTATTTTTGTTGATACAGAAAATGGATTTTCAGTTGAAAGGCTGAAGCAGCTTTCAGGAGAGAATTTTGAAAAAGCTCTTCATAACATAATAATTTTCAGCATAAAATCCTTTAGTGAACAGCAGGAAAAGATGGAAAAAATAAAGCTGCTTGTTGATAATGGAAAAATATCCCTTATTATTGTGGATACAATAGGCTCAAAGTACAGGGTAAAGTTGAATGAGGATGCCTACAAAGCAAATAAATCAATGGATATGCAGTTAAGGACTCTCGCAGATATAACGCGGCAGGGGGTTCCAGTCATACTTACAGAGCAGGTTTATGATAACTTAACTAATGGCCAGATAAATCTTGTTGGCGGCAATATGTTAAGGAACTGGAGCAAATGCCTTATAGAGCTGGAAAAAATAAACAGCAAAAGAAAAGCTATTATCAGAAAGCATGAATCCCTAACAAATAAAGAGGTTTTATTTGAAATAAAAGAAAAAGGAATTTTTGGAATTAATTAATTATTCCTCTGTAAAGTCATCAATTGTTGCTTTAAACTCAGAATCATTTTTTATCATGCCCTTCTTCTTCATATATTCTTTTGTAAGAATCCAGAAGAATAGACCTAGGCTTTTCTTTCCCTTATTGTTGCACGGCACAACCAAATCAATGTTATTTGACTGATTATTTGTGTCGCATAATGCAATTACAGGAATCCCTATTTTCATTGCATCATTGATTACGTTTCTGTCGGGCCAGGAGTCTGTAACCAACACTATCTTAGCTTCAATAAACTTATCCAGATTTGGGTTTGTTAGTATTCCAGGAGGATATCTTCCTGCAAAAACCCTTATTCCGGTAAGTTTTGAAAGCATTTTGATAGATTTCCAGCCATTTTCCCTCCTGCTTATTACAATAATTTCTTCAGGAGTATATTGTGCTAAAAAATTAGCGCATATTTTTATTCTTTCATCTATTTTTTGCAGGTTTAGGACTGAGAGCCCGTCTGGCCGGGTCTTGTAGATAAACTTCTCCATGTACTTTGTTCTGAATTTTGTTCCTATATGTATTCCAGCTTTTAGATACTGGTCTGTTGAAACCAATAATGATTCTGCCATTTTATTTGCCTCGTGAAAGTTTCCATAGAAAGAAACT
>JAFCBX010000054.1 GCA_017610505.1 Methanosarcinales archaeon
TAAGGCGTGGCTGTTTTTGTTAATTGTCTTAATAATTTATGCTATTATAGGGGTTATGAAACAGGATATGTTAATGCCTGCTATTCAGTTTTTTTTATCAGTGATAACAAAGATCATTCCTATTTTTATTCTTGTCTTTGTACTTATGATAATAACAAATTATTTTACAAATCAGAAATATATTACAAAGCATTTAGGCAAGGACTCAGGTTTAAGGGGATGGCTTTTATCAATAGGAGCTGGGTTAATTTCAACAGGTCCAATTTTTATGTGGTACCCATTACTTAAAGACTTAAAGAAGCTTGGTGTTAAAAAAAGATTTATTGCTGCTTTCCTTTACAGCAGAGCAGTAAAGCCAGCTTTAATCCCATTACTAATAATATATTTTGGGTTAACATATACAATAGTTTTAATAGTAGTAATGATTATAATGTCTGTATTTCAGGGATTAACAGTTGAAAAACTATCGGAGGTTTAAAAATGAAAATAGCAATAAGTTCAATAGGACAGGATGACTTAAGCAGTGAATTAAGCCCAATATTTGGAAGATGCCCTTTTTTTGTTATTGTGGAAATTGAAAACAATGAGATAAAAAATCATAAGCATATAGAAAACAAGGCAGTTATGCAGGCAGGCGGTGCAGGAATAATGGCTGCACAGACAGTTGCAAGTGAA
Source organism: Methanosarcinales archaeon (assembly GCA_017610505.1). Taxonomy (GTDB): domain Archaea; phylum Nanobdellota; class Nanobdellia; order Woesearchaeales; family CG1-02-33-12; genus CG1-02-33-12. Next base: position 676 of record JAFCBX010000054.1, read on the forward strand.
AATGTTAATGCAGTTATTTCAAATGCAGTTGGCCCAAGGGCTTTTGATATACTGCAGCAATTGAACATTGATGTTTACAAAGCACAGGGAAACACTGTAAAAGAAGCAATTGATTTATTTATCCAGGGCAAACTCTCAAAGATAAATGCCCCAGGAATGATGGGCATCGGAAAGGGCTAGAACTTTAAAGCAAGAGGATTTAACCAATGAATAATATAATGTCATTAAAAAAGAAACAAATAATAGCTCTTGCTTTAGTCATGGTATTAATCTTAAATCTTATTTTGTTTGCTTCCCTAAGATACAATCCAATAATTTTTTGGTTAGTTATAGGAATTGTTTTTTTAGTTAATTTTTTATTTTTCAAACAAAAGAAAAAATAAGCCAACACAAGTTTATTAAATAGTAAAAGAAAATGGGTTTTAACCAATGAATGAAAAAATTAAATTATTGAAAAAAGGGCAGAGAACGGCACTTATATCCAGCTTAATCTCTCTTTTGCTTGCAATACTAAAGGGAGTTGTAGGTTTTTTATTTGGCAGTGTTGTTTTAATAGCTGATGCACTTGAGTCTGCAATAGACATTGCATCAGGGCTTGCCTCTTTTTTTGGATTGAAGATTGCGCAGAAAAAGCCAGATGAAAAATTCCCCTATGGCTACTATAAAGCAGAAAACATTGCTTCTCTTTTTATAAGTGGCTTGATAATCTATGCAGCAATAAATCTTTTAATAATAAGCTATCACAGGCTTTTTACAATCCCTGAAATTAATTATGGCTATATCCCCTTAGTTGTTGTTGCATTCTCAGGCATAACCTCTTTATTGACATCAATCTATCTGAAGAAAAAGGAGAATCAGCTAAACATACAAAGCTTAATAGCAAACAGCAAAGACCGCCTAAAGGATTTTTTTGTCTCAATAATTATTTTCATAGTGATTGCCTTAAAAAATATTCCTTACATTGAAGGGATTGTATCTATCTTAATATCTTTTGTTATACTAAGAATGGGAATCTTAACAGCAAGAGATGCAATATTTTCATTAATGGATGTCAGCCCAAGCACTCAAATTGAGAAAAAAATAAAAAAAATAATAAGCTCAATATCTGGTGTTGAAGATGCAAAGCATATAAGATTAAGAAGCTCTGGGCCATTCATATTTGGAGAGAGCCATGTTAAGGTAAGAAAACATGTTAATGTCAGCAGGGCGCATGAAATAGCAGATAAAATAGAAGAGAAAATTAAAAAAAATGTAAAGCAAATAGAATCATTTACTGTTCATATTGAGCCGTTTAAAAGCCCTAAGCAAAAGATAGTTATTCCAATAAAACAAAACAAGGGATTAGATTCTGCTGTTATTGACCATTTTGGCAGGGCAGATAATTTTATTTTCATTAATATTGATAACAAGGAAATTAAGTCATTTTATGTTAAGAAAAATCCCTTTAAAGAAAAAAAAGTAAGGGCTGGATTATCAGCAGTTAATTTTGTCATAAAAGAAAAGATTAATTTGTTAATAACCCAGCAGATGGGAGATATATCCTTCCATACATTAAGGGATAATCTTGTGGATATCTACAGAACAAAGGGAAAAACAGTAAAAAATGTTTTGGAAAATCTAATAAAAAATAAGTTGGAAAAGCTTGAAAAGCCAACAAGGAGGAAAGAATGAGAATTGCAATGCCAATATTTGAAAACAAGGGAAAAGAATCTGAGATAGCAGAGCATTTTGGCCATGTGCAGTTTCTTGCTGTTTATGACTCAGAAAAAAAAGATTTGGAAATGATTGATGTTAAGAACGTGCAGGGATGCGCTCCTGTTGCATCTTTAGAAGGCCAGAATATTGATGCAATATACTGCTTTGGAATGGGAATGAGAGCAATAGAAAAGTGCAAAGAGTTTAAAATAAGCTTAAAGACTGGCCAGTTCAGAACAGTAAATGAAGTAATAAGCAATCTTGATAAGTTAGAGGATTTAGAAGAAAGCTGCGGGCATTAATTAAAAGGTTTTGTAAATAATTTATAATCTTGGAGGTATTCCTAAGAATCTGTATATTTCTTGCTTTTTCCTTGGATTTAAAGAAATATGCCATTCTCCTGTTTTTTTTAATCTTATAAAAAAATTTAATTTGTATAACTCTTTTATTGCTTTACCAACAAACTTAGCCCCCCTTAAATGTGCAGGCAATCCTTTGACTAGATTCTTTTCTTCTGTATGAGAACTACCCCATTTTGGTGGTTTCATAGCCATTAGCTTTCTTAATATTTTTTCTTGTATTAGCTTTTTTTCCATTAACTTATAAAATTATAAAAACAATTATATAAATCTTATCTAAAATTATGGTATATTAATATACCAAAATAGAAAGTTTTATATATAAGCTATGTATAATAAATGTAATGAAAGAAACAACAATATTTAGAGAAGCTTTAGGAAACTCACCTGTAATAAGGGTTTTAGATTTTTTAATAGAGGGAAGAGGATTAGACTATTCTTTGTCAGGTATAGCTGAAAATGCGAATATAGGCTGGACAACCTTACACAGAATCTGGGGCAATTTAATAAGATTGAAAATGGTAAAACCAACAAGAGAAATAGGAAGAGCTAAACTATTTAAATTAAATGAAGAAAATCCCACAATAAAAGAACTGATTAAAGTTTATGATACCCTGCTATATCAAGAGACTGAAAAATATTTTTCTGAAGAATTAGAAGTAGTTGTTTCTTAAAATCTGTTTGTGTATAATTGGCCATAGGAAAAAAATCTATAAAAGATAGGTAGTTATTGCATGTTTTTGATTAACTCCTTTATATCTTCTTTTATTTTGATAATTCTTAGCCTGCCTTTTTCTTTTTTCTCAATCATGTCTTTGCCTTTCAGTTTCTCAATTATTCTGAATACTTTTAATCTTGGCATCTCAGCTAAAGAGGTTATCTTTGCCTGGGTTAGTTCATCATTTTCTGCAATGATTTTTAATATCCTTTTCTCTTCTTCATTAAAGAGCCTGGCAATTATATTAGACGATTTTGTAAGCTTGATATTCTTCTTTTTTATTTGAGATTCCATTAAATAAAATACAAGGGTTCCAACAAAAAGGCCCATAGAAGCTGTAATTGGTATTAAAAAAGGCAAAGGAATTGTGCATGTAGCTGTTTCACCACAGGCAATAACCCTTTGGGTGTAAAGAGAGGCAAGTGAAACAATAAATACAAATATAGCTATTACCATAATCACAATAAGCAGATTCTTGTGTTCGTGAATTTTTGGTTTCATTTTGTGTTTCAAATGGTGAAACAAAGCTTTATATATTGTTTCAAATTAACAAATAGTAAGGGTATATAAATATTTCCTTATTAGAGGAAGAAAAGATGAAAAAAATAATTTTAATATTAATGCTATTGATTTTAATAGCCCCAGCTATAAGCCATGCTGCTGAGCAGGAAGGAAATAATGAAGTTGTCTTGTTTATGTTCTATGGCCAGGGCTGCCCTCACTGCGGAAAGATGGAATTATTCTTAAATGATTTAGAGGAAAGATATCCAACACTAAAGGTTGAAAGATATGAAGTATACAGTAATCAGGAGAACATGGCACTGTTTGAGAATATATCAAAGGCTTATGACACAGAAATAGTTGGTGTTCCAGCTGCTTTTATTGACAATAAAGTTGTTTTTGGATTTAGTAATTCTATTGGCAGCTCAATTGAAAATGAGGTAAAGAAATGTGTAAGTGAGACATGCTGCTCACCTAGAGATAAATTAGAGGAGTTTAAATGCACAGGGGGTATTGTTGAAAAGCTTACTATTCCAGCTGTTATTTCTGCTGCAGCTGTTGATGCAATAAACCCTTGTGCCTTTGCAGTCCTTATTATATTATTAACAACAATACTTGCAGCTAAAAGCAGAAGAAAAGCATTGTTTGCAGGCCTTGCATTCAGCCTTTCAATATACATCGCATATTTTCTCATGGGGGTTGGATTGTTCTCAGCAATACAGGCAGCTGGCCTAAGCCATGTATTTTATGCTATTGTTGCTGTTCTTGCAATCTTTGTTGGCTTGCTTAATCTTAAGGATTATTTATGGTATGGAAAATGGTTTATCATGGAAGTCCCAAGGTCATGGAGGCCTAAGATGAAGGCACTAATTAGAGGGGTAACATCTGTTCCAGGTGCTTTTATAATGGGTTTTGTAGTAAGCTTGTTTTTACTGCCATGCACTTCCGGACCATATATAGTTATATTGGGTTTATTGGCTAATACAGCAACAAGAAATCATGCATTTATGCTGCTTTTATTATACAATTTTATTTTCATAATTCCTATGATTGGAATAACACTTGCAATTTATTTTGGCATTGCAACAACAGAAAAAGCAGAAGAATGGAGAGCAGGCAAGCTGAAAACCCTGCATTTAATTGCAGGAATAATAATACTGCTGCTCGGGGTAGGGATGCTTATTGCATTGAAGCTTGGCATGGTTTAAATCTCTTTTTTTTTGATTATCTGATTTAAGTTGGAAAAGTTTATATATAAGTTAGTCTTAACTAACACTATAAACCTAAACTAACAAAAGGTCAAAATGAATGAGTATTATAATCCTAAAAAAGAGTATATAAGCCTTGCAGACCTGCCACCTAATGAAAATGGATTAATCAGCAGAATAAATGGTGGAAGAGGTATCACAGGAAGGCTGAACAGCATGGGTGTTCTTCCTGGACAAACAATTGAAAAAATATGCGGCAGTTTTTTAGGAGGGCCTGTTGTACTTAAAATTAATAAT
>JAFCBX010000055.1 GCA_017610505.1 Methanosarcinales archaeon
CATACAATTAGATAAAAAGTGTTTATTAATTAAGTTTTCTATTTAGAATGATGGGGCGACGGGAATTTGAATCCCGGACACCATGATCTTCAGTCATGTGCTCTCTTGCCCAAACAGTTTAAGTATTTTCCAGGCTGAGCTACCGCCCCTTAATTAAAAGAAAAAATATGAAAAGTTTATTCAGCTTTTTCCTTTTTAACTTCTTCTGGCTCTTCGGCAGGTTCTTCTGCTGCTTCTTCAGAAGGCTCTTCCTTTTTCTCTGGCTCTTCAGCAGGTTCTTCTTCTTTAGGTTCTTCGGTTTCAGGCTCTTCTTTCTTTTCAGGCTCTTCTGTTGCTTCTTCAACTGATTCTTCCTTGACTTCTTCTGTTTCTTCAGCTTTTTCTTCTGCCGGCTCTTCCTTTTCAGTTTCTTCTTCTGAAGATTCCTCAGCAGGTTCTTCTTTTGCTTCCTCTGCTGCTTCTATTGTTTCTTCTTCAGCTTTTTCTTCTGCCGGCTTTTCAGCTCCACTTTCAACAACCTCTAAAGTGCCTTGCCTTCCTGTTGTCAGTTGAGGTGTGCCCTGCCATTCATTGACAAAACCATTCTTAATCTGGACTGTATCTCCAACCTTAATCTTATCAATGTCCTCATTCCACAAACTCAAATTTATTTCTCCGGTTTCATCCTTAAGTTTTGCAGTTGCAACCCTTCCGGTCTTTCCAAACTTGTTAAACTCCCTTACTTCTCCTATTTCAACGACCTCTGCTGTTAGGTCAACATTTCCTTGTCTTATTTCTAAATCTTTTATTGCCATTTATTAACACCTTCCATGTTTTATCTAAAGAAAAAGCAGATTATTTAAAAAGCTTTTTATTTATAACCTAAAAAAATTGATTATGTGCTATGATACTTATTTGATATTAAACAAATCTAATGTTTTTTTATACATCTCATTGTCTATAAAAAACATAAAGGCATTATCTAACTCTAACCACCCTTTGTAATTGTCTTTTCCTTGAATGCTTTTCCTTAAATAAGTAGGGTTATTAAGATTTAAATCCTCTTCATTTTTATACAATTTTTGAATAATATCCTCCACATATTCTTGAGTTCTTTTTTCACAGATGTAATGAACGTCTTTTAGTAAATGTACTAATCCTTTTGCTGCATGATTTTTATTACTATAATCCCATATCTTGTATAATGCCCTAGGAACAGCACCATGCTCAAATTCAGTAGCACTCATATAATCAAAAGACCATATTTTACTTGATAAGTCCATCCCTTCCTTAGGCATTCCTCCATTACGTAATCCTGCACCAAATGAAAAGGGACTTATCCTTTCTGTTGGTTTTTTCAATCGTTGAATAAGATGAGTTTTTTCCATTTTACAATCCTAAAGTTAATTATTTTAATTAAATATAATTCAAAAGATTTTATATATTAATAAACTTAATTTCTCCATCTATAAGTTTTCTTAGAATATCCTTTAGTTCAGCTATCTTTACTCTAACTTGTTTGGTTGTATCTCGGTCTCTTATGGTAACTGATTGGTCTTTTAAGGAGTCAAAGTCAACTGTAATGCAGAAGGGTGTTCCTATTTCATCTGCCCTTGCATACCTTCTTCCTATTGAGCCTGAGCGATCATAAGTTATATTGAAGTATTTTTTTAGGTCTGCATGAATCTCCTTTGCCAATTTCTCAAGTTCTGGCTTGCTTATCAAGGGAAAGATTCCTGCTTTTATTGGGGCAAGTTTTGGATTTATGTTTAAAACAATGTTTCCTCTTTTCTTGTCATCATTATAGGCATCAAACATGAAAACAAGGAATGCACGCCCAACTCCAAGGCTTGGCTCTGCAACAACATGAGGAACAACTTTCTTGTTTGTTTCCTGGTCAAATATGCTCAAATCTTTTTTAGAGTGTTTAATATGCTGCTGCAAGTCAAAATCACTTCTGTCTGCTATTCCCTCAAGCTCTTTCCATCCAAATGGAAAATTATACTCAAGATCCCAACAGTCAGATGAATAATGTGCAAGCTCATCTTTAAGATGCTGCCTTATCCTAAAATTATCTGGTTTTGCTCCTAAATCAGTAAACCATTTATGCTCTGTTGCAAGCCAGTATGCAAGCCATTCTGTGTTTATTATTTTGTCTTTTAGTGCCTTTTCTATTGTCATCTTTTTTGGCTTTTGCTGTTTTTTCTGCATCTCTGATGATAAAACATTCATTTCATTCTTTAGAACATCCTTAATAAATGGGCATTTCTTTGAATTTTCAGGATGAGCAAAATATTCTATCTCCATCATCTCAAACTCTCTGGTTCTGAATAAAAAATTCCTTGGTGAAATCTCATTCCTGAACGCCTTGCCAATCTGTGCAATTCCAAAAGGCAATTTTAATCTTGAGCTTTCTGCAACTAACTTAAAATCAGCAAATATCAACTGAGCTGTTTCTGGCCTTAAGTAAGCTGTGCTACCTTCTACTGGACCAATGTTTGTTTTAAACATAAGGTTAATATCTCCCATTACCTCATATTCTCCGCCACATTCGCATCTTGCTTTTCCTATTTCGCTCTTATCTATTTTGTTTGGCTTTTTGCACTTTTTGCATTTTACATGAACATCATTGAAGTTTTCGACATGGCCGGAAGCCTCCCAAACAATCGGATTTGTTATAATGCTCCCGTCAATGCCTACTATATCCTCTCTCTCCTGTACATGGAATCTCCACCATTCTCTCTTGATGTTATTCCTTATTTCAACGCAATTCGGCCCAAAATCAAAGAATCCAGCTAGGCCTCCGTAAATCTCTCCTGAAGGGAATACTAGGCCTTTCTTCTTGCAGAATATGGCCATTTCCTCAATTGATAACTTATTATCTGCCATAATAGAACTAATAATTAAACTCTTATATAAAATTGTTTCTATCTAAAGGGTTCAATAGAAACAAATAAATATAACTCAAGTGTTTAATGTTTTATGGAAGAGGCCATTACAATTTTGGTTGGTGAGAAAAAGACCTTAAAGTTTGGTTTTATGAGATCTATGGGTCTTGTATACTGCGGAATGCCTAATGAAGATACTTTTTCTTTGAGTTATATGGAAACTACTGGTTACCAGGGCTATGCTTTAAACATATATTATCCAAAAAACATGAGCAAAATAAAAATAAAAGATATTGAATTCAATGTTTTGAGTATAACACCTGAGAAAATTAAAATCCCGCAGATAAAAAACCCATTAGGCAATAGTTCTTTTTGAGACTTAATATAAAAAATAAGTAATCAATCAAGAACTATCTCCTTTTTGTCAATCTTTTCCTTTAAGAGAAGGATGGCCAGTGCTGAGCAGGTTTCAATGATTTTGTTTTCTAGGGCCAGGTTAACTGCTTCATTGAAATCCACAATCTCAACTTCTATGTCTTCATATCCGTCTTCCCCAGTGTCAAGATTCTGATTGGATTTAATCAAATCCTTAGCAAAAAATATATGAGCCTTTCTTTTCAGTTGCCCAAAGCTCTCATGAAATGAGCCCAGCTTGACAAGCGAGTTGCACTTAAAGCCCGTTTCCTCTTCAAACTCTCTCTTGGCTGCATCTTCGATGGTTTCATTGTCATTAACTAACCCAGCAGGGAACTCAATGGTCTCATCGTCAGCAAAATATCTGTACTGTTTTACCATAAAGAGTTTTCTTTGTTTATTTATTGCAAGAACCATCACACTATCATTACTAACACAATAAATCCATTCCAATAATTTTTTTGTAGGCAATTCAACTATGTCTTTTCTGGCTTTAAAGAACTTAGTATCAATTATTAATTCAGATTTTTTGCATTTCCACTTTTCCATGAAAATGTTAAAAAGCAATTCCTTAATAAATGTATAGGGTTTAAAAGAATTTTTAGGTTTATTTAAACCTTATTTTCTCAGCCACTCAACCTCATCCTTGTCAAGCTCAAATTCCTGTGCAATCTGACCAGCTATTTTTTTGTTTTTCTTGAAAATAACTGTAAGATAAGGCAATGTATCCTGCAATGCCCTTTTCGAAGAGGTATGTGTTTTATCTGCAATCTTTGATGCAATGCTCTTCCTTTTTTGGTATTTCATGTTTGCTCTCCATAGCTTAAGAATTCTTGTTGTCGGCTTGTAAGAAGTAAAACTTTTGTATTTTTCATCCTTTGCAACAGCAACCCCTGCTGAAATAAGAGCATTAACATAAACAAGAAATCTCCAGTGTTGCCACCTTCTTATTCTACCATTAAAAACATCTGCCCTTGACAAACAATCATAAGCCCTTGCTAAATCCTCTGGCTTTTGGTATTCTTCTGGCAGGTTTTGGTCTATCCACAAAAACTGCTTGCCAATATCCTCTTCAACATTCTCAAATGCCCTTATTGCAATATTAATATCTGTTGTCTTGAAAACCTTCATTAATGCGCTAAGCATGTTTTCTGTCCTGTTCCTGTCAGAAAGCTCATTTAAATCATCTTCCTTAAGCTCTTTGTTTTCATGAGTTAATGTCTGCAAATCATTTATTGCTGACCTTAAATCTCCTGCATTATGCCTTGCCAATGACTTTAATGCATCTTCATCGAATTTTATCTTTTCTTTTGTGCATATTTTTTTTAAAACAGAGAAAACAGACAGATAGTTAAGGGTATGAAAGTGAATAAGCTCTGATTTCTTTCTTATTGAATTAAGTTTCTTGTCATAAGGATTAGTAGCAGTCATAATAATAGGAAAAATGCTTCTATCAATTAGTTTTGCAAGTGCAGATGCTCCTCCCCTATCATTCCTTCCTGAAAGCCCGTCAATCTCATCAATAAGTATTATTTTATTGTTTGAGAAAAGGCTTCTTTGCATTATTGCAGGACCGACTGTTGTTTCTATGCTGTTCTTGTTCCTGAAGTCAGATGCATTCAGCTCAAAAACCTCATAATTCAAATCATTTGCAATGGCATAAGCAGAGCATGTTTTTCCAACTCCTGATGAACCGTATATCAAGGTAGCTTTTTTCTTCTGATTTTTAAAATTAAGAATAAAGTTTTTTAGTTCTAGGAGTGCCTTGTCATGGCCTCTAATTTCACTTGCATTTTTTGGCTGGTATTTTCTTGTCCATGGAATCATGATTAATAACAATTCCTGGAGGTTTATTAAGGTTTTGGTTGAATGTTTTTTAATTTAACAGAAAAATATTTTTTAAAGACGATAATCTCACGAAAAAAACTAGTAAACCATTATTAAAAATAATTCTTTATGATACTATATGAAATAAAACAAATATAGAAGAGACTTAAGAGTGAAGAGAAAAGAGGATCTATTAAGTAGGATATTTCAAAGCAAAAAAGACAAAAACCCTTTGGAGATTATAATTGAAACAGAAAACAGCAGGAAAGTCAAAG
>JAFCBX010000138.1 GCA_017610505.1 Methanosarcinales archaeon
AGATTGGAACGCCTCCGGTTTCAGAGGTCTTGAAATAATTAGCAATCAATCCAACTATTCATCAAGTGCAGTAAGCAAATGGGATACATTATTAACTAATAATTTACAAGGTATTATTAGTGGAAGTTATCCTAAAATAATTGGTATGGCAAATAGCGATGTGCATAATTCTACTTATATGTGGGGCTTAAATATGAACTATATCTACACAGGAAGCTCATCCCCACCTGGAACAAATAGGTCTACTGTTTATAATAATCTAAAAGCAGGAAGAGTGTCTGCCTCGTCTGACGGATCATTAGCAGTATTTAGCTTAAATGGTTATGCGCCTGGAAGTGTTGTTAATGTTAATCCTGGAACAAATAATATATCTATAACAGTGAATGCAGAATGTGCAAGAGGAGATTATTATTTACCGGGAGGAACTATAAGAATAATTAAAAACGGCACTGCAGTTCTTGCAGACAGTTTTTCTGGCTTAAGTATCACAAGAAGCTATACCTTAACTGCAACCGCTGATTGTTACTACAGAGTTGAGGTAACATTTAATGGAATTGTCGGAGACCATGTTGAATACAGTTATTGCTTTGTAAATCCAGTATATGTGAATTTACCTTAGCAAAGATGAATAGAAAAATTATAAAGTTTGTAAAGATATTCCTTCTATTGAGCTTAATTTTCTCTTCGATATTCCTTTTTAATTATTCGTATTTTAAGGGAAACAATGGTATTTTCCTTTTGAATGCACTTGACTCAGTTGGTGGTAAAATCGATTATATTGCATTTGATGTAGACAGTCCCGCATGGCTTTTATTCAGACCTTATCATTTGAAACAGAGGCGTGACTGCTTTGGTCGTTTGAGGTTCTTCTACAAATACAAAACACCTTACACTAATCCAATTTATGTTGATAATGGGAAGCGGATTGGCTGTGTGATTGATTTTTGGTATCTCAATTTAAAGGCTTGTCCAGGACCAGATATATACGATATAGGAGAGAAACCTATGGAACCATTTTTAAGGTCAAACTCAGCTATTGTTTTTTATTATGTTCTAACCGCAGATGGCTATTATAAGACTATTCTTACCCCTGACGACTATAAAATTATTGATAGTTTTTTGAATACAAAAAGGATTCCTTATTTAAGGTCTATTACTCTACAATTAAAAACAATGCCAAAATTCCTGAAATCTGAACTTAACCACCTGGAGACAGATGCCAACAATGTTCTTCTACAAATGCTTATGTTGATTCTTACAGTCCTGTTTTCTATACCGTATCTCTATCTTCAAGTGATAATTCCCTCCTCTCTATCCGTTCCTTTCTTCTGGCTCTGGATTGCCTTCAGCATATTTTATATCATCATTCCGTATAAAACTCTAAAACGAATTGGAGAAAAGATAAAAGAGAGAAAAAATAAAAGAATTACTTCATAAATGTTCGAACAACTAAGCCCTTAAAGTATTATATCTCCCTCCTTAATTTTTTCAGATTACTTTTTCAAATCTAATGATAGCCTTGAAAGCTAATCTTTCTATACCTTAAAAGCAATGTAATTAAGTTTTTTTGTACAGAACTTTTCCGTCTTTGTCGTTGTACATTTGAGAAAGTCATTTTACGAACAAGCTTAAAAATTCTTCAAAAATCATGGAACTTTTTTCAGGGTTTTTGTATCTATATATATGAGAGTTTTACGAACAAGCTTAAAAATTCTTCAAAAATCATGGAACTTTTTTCAGGGTTTTTGTATCTATATATATGAGAGGAGTAAATTTTTGATAGGAGTTGCAAAATGAATAAAGAAAAGGGGTCATTGCGAACGAACCGCCAGATGAGTATGGCAATCCCGAGTCCTAACGAACATCTAAACTAAAATAAGATAGCATTATTACTTTTTATCAAGCAAGTATAAGAAATTATGTATATCTGGATCCTTTGTGATTAACTCGCCCAGAATGTTTTGTGTGTCAGTAATGTCAAGCACCCTGTTTCTTGATATATCCACAAATGCGGTAATAATCTTTCCATTGGTAAG
>JAFCBX010000139.1 GCA_017610505.1 Methanosarcinales archaeon
TGATAAAGAATAATATTTCCACTTTCTTTCTGTATCCTCTTTTTTTATCAACCCAGCTTTTAATAAAATATCAAGATGCTCTTTTATTGTTGAGTTTCCAAGACCAAGGATTTCGGAAAGATCTGACAAAGTGTATTTCTTTTTTAAAAGAAGCTTTAGTATGTTAAGCCTTGTATCAACGGCAATTGCCTTAAGTGTTTCCTTATCTATGAGTATTTTCTCTTCCATAAAGAAGAAAAAGAAATATTAGTATTTAAAGGCTTTTGTTTACTTAGGTCTTGACCGAATAATCTAAAATTTTAGTCATACTTTTATTTTTCTGAAAGAGAATAGGTTTCATTAATATTTGAATTAGTTTATCTTTACTACTTTTAAGTAGCTTAAATAGTAAGATTTAAATACTCTACACTATACTTTAAAATAAAAATGACTTCAACTTGTATAAATAAGGGTATTGAAAAGATTTTAGATAAATTAAATAAAATCAAAAAGAGTATTACTAATCCCTTAGAGAGGGATACAACAAATAAAGAAAGTTTAAGGATTAAGTGTCCTGAGAGTTATAAGATAAAATACAGGGGTAATTTTTATATTGATGAGTCAGTCTTAAATGTTAGGGATTACAGTAAGCTGTATGAAAGAATACATGCTGAAAAAGATACTGCTTTTCTCCTGATAGATATGCAGAAAGAGTTCATTGAAAATATACACAATGAGGATAAGGAAAAAATAATTAAATATCAAAGAGAAATGTTAGAATATTCTATTCAGGAAGGCATATACACTGTTGTTGTTAAATATAATGATTGTGGAAATATTGGTGAGGGAATATTAGGGATTGTTAATAAGCTTCAGAATAAAGATCTAATTGAAAAACCTGATGACAGTGCATTTGAGTGCACAAACTTAAACCTTAAATTACAGGATAGAAATATAAAAAAGCTTTACCTTATGGGAATAAATGCAATGAGATGTGTTTGTGAAACTGCAAAGGATGCCATAAAAAATGGTTATGGTATAGCAACATCTGACAGATGGATAGCCCAGCCAAGGGATTTGGAAGATGAAGATGGGGGAGTGTGGTATTCACTTAATGGAGAAGAGTTCTACACAAAAAGAAAAGCCTCTGAGATAATGAATGATAATAAGGATTATATGATGAAATTAAACACCAAGAGAATGTTTGGGTCATTGGACACTAAACCAGTATAAAACCAAATCATGGAGTTCTATGAAAAATAAGATAATAAAGTATATCAGGAATATTGTTTTAGGAACAATAATTGCAGGAGTGGTTTACACAGGGTTTGTAGCTAGAAGTGACGTTTATAATAAAAAAAGGCAGGAGGAATTTATCAAAAACAAGGCTGAGATTACCCAGGAATATAATATTTCCTCTTTTCACATGCACACTGTTTATTCTGATGGGATAATGGGTATTGAGGAGCTTGTTAATTGTTAATGGTTCCTTTAAAGAGGATTATTCCATTATTGCTGTTAGTGACCACAATAACAATGATTTTTTTAATATTCTTGAGTCCTGTGTTAACAATAAATTTGATTTTGATCTGGAAAAAATCAATGATTATACATTAAAAATTATTGACTCATTTGATAATGATAATGACAATAAAAAAGATATTGTTTATTTATTAAAAGCATCAGAAATAATGGCCAAGGAAGGTGTTGAGGTCTTGGGAATTGGTTATACTGATAAGCCAGACAGCTACCAGCCATTAGAAAATATTATTAATGAGCTTAAGGAGCAGGATGCACTGATTATGGCTCCCCATCCAGCAGTTCTTATAGTAAATGGCATGGGGGAAGAAAATATAAAAAAATATGCAGATATTCTTGATGGCATAGAGATTAATGGCTCAATACCTGTTCCTGCCTGCTATTTTTACAATAAAAAAGCAGAGAAATGGTCAAAAAAATACAATATTCCTCTTGTTTCAAATCCTGATGCACATATAATTGGTATTTATTTTAACACTTATGCAAACCTTATAAGCAAGGAATATTTTGATGAAAACAACCTTAATGGTTATATAAGAAAAAACCTTAAAGAGGGGAAATACATGCTTATCCAGTTTAATCCAGAATCCCTTAGGCTGCATCCATGGGTTATTAATATTCTTCTAAGGAAATTATCTAAAATTCTGTGATGATTTTAAAATTTAAGGTTTATTGGCACTGGACACTGGACATTCCTGAGTGAGGATTATAAACCAATAAATTTTATTTCTTTGCATGAATACTTTTGAGAAGGCCAAAGTCTTAAGTGAAGCAGGGCAGTATGACAGCTGCGGGCCCAAATCATGCGAAATAAAGGTTGAGAATGGTTTGGGGGGAATTTATAATGCAAAGGCTGAGAATAAAAATTGCAGGTTATTTAAGACATTGATGAGCAATGACTGCTCTTTTGACTGCAAGTATTGCATAAATTCAAGCTATTGCAAAAAGAAAAAGGCAAGCTATAAGCCAGAAGAGCTTGCTTCTGTCTTTAACCATCTTC
>JAFCBX010000004.1 GCA_017610505.1 Methanosarcinales archaeon
TAAAACTGTTTTAACTCTTTCCATTGCAAAGTCATGCTCATTAACTAATAAATCAATAACTTCTTCCTTATTGGGCTCTTTCCATTCAATTAAGTATTCTTTTTCAATAGGTATGTTCTTAAATAAATCATAAACCTCTTTCCATGGATAATCAAAAAATTCATTCCATTTAACATCTTTAAATAAGCCCTCAAAGTCAGAGCCATATTTTTTAACAAGTTTTAGTGCGTTTTTTGGGCCTATTCCCTTAATACCTCCAAGATTATAATCTGTTCCAACAAGCATTGCCAAGGCAATTAACTGGTTTTGGTCAATACCTAAATTATTAAGGTTTTCTGAAAGGTCTATTATTTCAGGGTTTACTGTTTCATAAGATAGGCCTAATTTTTTTCTTTTTCCAATCAAAGATAAGTTTCTTACAAGCATTGGCGAGCCGAACAGCAATGAATCAAAATCCTGCGAAACACAGTAATCTGCCTCCTTTTTTTTAGTTAAGTATGCTGCCTGAGCCTCTCCTTCTGAAGGTGCTTGCACAATAGGCAACCCCAGGGCAGAAATAAGTTTTTTTGACTCTCTGATTATATCTTCTGTAAGCCTCGTTGTCCTTGAGGCATATTTTTTCATTTCCTTTATATTTTCCTCTTCAACAGCTTTTTCATACCTTTTTTTTGCTTCTATCTTGATTTCTTTTCTTCTCTGTCTTTCAATTTCCTTTAGTTTTGGTGGCTTTCCATCAAAAACAAAAATTAATTTGATATTGTTTTGCATAAGCTTAATTGTTCTTGAGAACAAGCCAACAAGATGAGAGGTTACATTGCCTTTTGAATCCATTAATAAAGAGCCATCCCTTGAGCGAATTGTTGTCAAAAACTGGTAAAGAAAATTGTATGAATCAATAGCAATTGTTTTGTTTGTTAGGTCATTCAAGGGTATTTCATTGCTTTTCAATAGGCACTTTATCTGTGTTCCCATTTTATATTTTTTTTATTTTTATGTTTCTGAACTCTTTTGAAAGCATTTCCTTTGCTTTTTTTGTTAGCTCGCCTTTTGTCAAAAATAAAACAGGAAGTTTCTTTAGCTGGCCCTGCACAAATGCAGAGCTTAAGTCAGAGTCACTAATTCTTTTTTTGCTTTTTGCCTTGCAGTAATATATTAAACTGCCGACAGCGCTTGGCACTTCAATAACAAGATCTAAATCTGAATTCTTTTTTACTATTTTTTCTTCTATAAGATTAATATTGCTCTTTTCAAAAAATCTTTTAACTTCATTTAAGAATTTGTCTTCAGCTGTCTTGTCAATAAATATTTTCTTTTCTTCTTTCTTAACCTCTTTTTCAGGCACTACTTTTTTTAATTCTTCCCTCTTAATTTCCTTTTTTTCTTCTATTGGATTTTCCTGCTCTTTTTTTACAACTGTTTCCTGAATTGGTTTAACCTCTTTTTTTGGCTCATCACTTTTCACTATCCCCTTTATTATCCCTGCTGCTTCTTCATTAGTTAAGAGGTACCATTTCCAGAATATCTCCACATTATCATTAATTTTTACCTGCAATGGAACAGCAAAATCTTTTATGTTCCTCAAGGCAACCCTCACAACAGGCTCTGCTATTTTGTCCCTTAAGATTTTCTTCTGCATCAGTAAATCATAAACCCTTTTTTCCTTTTCATGAAGGTTTTTTGCAAAATCCTGCAGTCTTGATTCCTGGCCAGGCAGGTAATAAAGAGGCGTGCTTCCGAATTTGACATGGGAAATTTTAAGAATATTTTTTGAAACAAGCTCTGAAAGCATTGCAGAGGCCATTAGAATATCTGTTCCAATTACTTTTGCTATTTGTGCAGGTATAACTGGTCCTCTTATCCTTATTGTCTGTATGACTTTCTCTTTGCTGTCCATGAGAAAAGAGACATATGCAAACTTTATATACTTTATTGTTTAAAATTACAAAAATATATAAAATAAAAAATCATTTACCATTAATATGCATAACACTTATAATAACAAACCCCTAAGATTTTGTTTTGAAGGGCCAGGAAGTTCAATAGATTATAAGATTAATAAATTAATAGATCTTATTGATATTCCCTTAGGGCTTTACGGTAAAACTGTTAAGATAGAAGAAAAAGAAAACAAACTGGTATTTCAAGGTTTTCCAGAAACTCTTGGTATTTTAATTAAATCAACACCAGCTTTCCCCTTTATGGTGCAGTTACTTAATGAACAACTTCTTGGAATTTTAAACAGGGAGTCTAAACAGGAAAAAAAGCCTCTTTACCTTACCAATGGACATCAGGCAGAACTGGAAGATATAATAACAAAGACTGTTTATTGTATAGGTGAAAAGGGGGGCCCAGATCATCCTGCTTACCCTGTCCATTACAAATTAGAAGTTCTTGAAAGGCCAAATCAAACAGAGGTTAATTTACTGCTTCAATCTAATTTAGCAAAAGAAAAAATAAGCTCTGATGTTCTTTCCGAATTAAGAAAGAAGATGTTTCAGGATTAAGGCCTTATCCATTTAATTTCATAGTAAGTTACATCGCCTTCATTATCAACTATTCCAATCATTAAGCGTTTTTTTGTAGAATGTGCTACCCTGTTTTTAGCAGCAAATTCATACCATGTTAGAGCTGAGCCCTCATGCACAGGATAAACAATCCACCTTGCATGGTCTTCGCCCGGCCTTACACCCCTATCATAAACCCTGAAATCAGCGCCAAACTTAAGCGCAGTTTTTATTATATAACCCCTATCACGAATGTCCTTGAAAACACAGTACCTTATCCAGAAATTAGGCTCAACCCTTTTTGTTTTTTTTATAAAATCATCAAAATTAACCCTTTTCTTTCTATAATCCTTTATTAGAATCTTGCCTTTGTCCATTAAGTACAATGCCTCTAACAATGATAGCTGAACCTTGCCATCCTCTAAAATACTGCCAAATCTGCTTTGGTTATAGAACTCATGTGCAGCATCAGTATTCTCTGTTAGAACTCTTTCCCTTGTCAGGGTTGCTTTGACCTTCTTTTTCCTTTTTTTGGTTTCTGTCTTTTTCTTAACAGTTTTTTTTGTTTTGGTTTTCTTAGGCATAAATTATGAGAACTTGTTTTTGTTTAAAAAACTTTAGTTTTAATAATTGTTTTCTATATTGAAAATAAATGTTAAATTATCTTTTTATAAATTAATACTCTTTGCAACAATCATAGAAATTTTATTTAAAATAAATATATGGGTCTAACCCCCTTTCCAAAACATTAAAAGCAGGTATAATCTCCTTCACTGGTTTATTATATTTGTGGGTTACAATCCTTACTCGCATCTGGCGAGTTTTATTATTTATAGGTCCCTTTGTTAAATCATCTATTGGTTTCTTATACACCTCTAAAAGTTTTTTATATCCCTCAAAAATAACCTTTTCTTGATTTTCTATTACTTTAATTTGAGGCGTTACAATTTTTTTAATATCCTCTATTAATCTTCCAATGATATTTTCTATTTCCGATTTATGTTCCATATTTAAAACAATGCCTCCATCTAAATATTCCCCAGGTATAAAGCTTCTTTGTTCACCACGTTTACATCTGAATATTTTCCACATTTTGATACCTCCAAAATAATTTTATATCTTCTTTATCCCTTCTTTATATTTAAACCTTTCCCTTTTTGCTATTAAAGGATAGTAATAAAATAATAATCTTTTTACCCAAGCTTTTACACAAATCTTAAATATATTAAGATAACCCTTTTTGTTAAGATGCAATTAACGTTTTTAGGAACAAGTGCAATGGTCCCGACAAAAGAGAGAAACCATTCAGCTGTTTTAATTAGCTACGGCTCTGAAGGCATTTTAATTGATTGCGGTGAGGGCACGCAAAGGCAGATGAAAATAGCAGGAATAAAACCGTCAAAAGTGACAAAGATACTGATAAGCCATTGGCATGGTGACCATGTTCTTGGAATTCCTGGCTTGATACAAACTTTAGCAAAAAATGAATATGACAGAGTTTTGGAAATATACGGACCAGAGGGAACAAAGGAAAGAATGAAAAATATGTTCAAGGCATTTTCTTTTGAGGATAAAATAGAAACAAAAATTTATGAAATCACAAAAAAGAGATTTTTTGAAGGAAATAGAAGAATAAGGGTTGATGCAGTAAGAAAGCTTGGCATTCCAGATGGCCCTTTATTGGGTAAGTTACAGTCAGGAAAGAGTATAACCTTTAAGGAAAAGAAAATAACACCAGAGCAGGCAACTTATGTTGTTAAGGGCAAAAAACTAAGCTTTATAGCAGATACAGTGCCTTGTAATAATGCATTAGAGCTTGCAATGAATTCTGATATTTTAGTTTGTGAATCAACCTATGCGCATAAACTTGAAGAAAAGGCAGCTGAATACCTGCATATGACTGCAAAGCAAGCTGGCTTATTGGCTAATCAGGCAAAAACAAAAAAGCTTATTTTAACCCACTTCAGTCAGCGCTACAAGACAATGGAGGAAATAGAAGATGATGCAAAGGATGTTTTCTCAAATACAATCTGCGCCTATGACTTTATGAAGATAAAGGTATAATACAATGTCTATTTATATCACATATTGCCAGTGTGTGTTCTTTTTTTATTGTTTTCAACAACCTTCTCTAAAACTTCATTGCTGTTAACACCAAGCATTTCACATAAGCCAAGGCAATAAACCATTAAATCTCCAATAGCATCTATTATCTCATCTTTATGACTAATTTTTCCAGCAGGTTTTTTATTACTATTCTTATAAGCCCTTGCTAGTTCTCCTAGTTCTTCAGTCATTAATATTATTTCTTTTCCAATATCTGTGACATTAAATCCTTTATCTATCTTGTTTTGATAAATTCCTTTTTGTAATTTAGATAAATCTATCATAATAACCTTTCAAGATAAATAAAATTTATTTTGAGGCCAGCTTTATATCGCTTGCCTTGACTGTTTTTCTTCCGGCATGTGTTGCAAGCTTCACAGCATCTGCTGCTATCTCTTCTGCTATCTCTTCTAAAGTATTCTTTAATGCTGCTTTTGCCTTGTCAGAAACCCTCTCAGCACCGCATTTTTTCATTATTTTCTCCATTGCGGCCAAAGGAATAAGTCTTTTTCCCATTGTTTTCACCCCAAAACAGTTGATTTGTTTTAATAAGGTGAAAATGAGCTTTATATTTAAGTTTTTTGTTTTTTAGGCTTGATTAAAGGAAAATATGATTTATTCAATAAATAAAACAATAAAAAAGGCAGGTAAAACCTTTATAGTTTTAAAAAAGGCACAAATTCATTTCAAAAAGTATTTATGTATGTATTGCCTAGATAAACATATGAGCAGGAAATCAAAGGGAATAAATGCTGAGCGGGAATTAGTTCATTTATTCTGGGAGGCAAATGGATGGTCTGCAATAAGAGTAGCAGGCTCTGGAAGCAGCCCTTTTCCATGCCCAGATGTTCTGGCTGGAAACAGAATAAGGAAACTTGCTATTGAATGCAAAACAGTTAATGCTAAAAGCAAATATCTAACAGAGAAGGAAATAAACCAACTAAACAAATTTTCAGGTGTTTTTGGCGCAGAGCCATGGATAGGGGTTAAATTTAAGTCTGACTGGTTTTTCCTGAGCATAGATGACCTTAAAAAGACAGAGAAGGGTTATGCTATTTCCAAAGACCTTGCAAGGAAGAAAGGCCTTCTTCTTGATGAATTAATCGAAAAATAAGTTTTTTAATACAAAAACGAAAGTTTTATAAACTCATTTCCCCATAAGATATATATAATTTGCTTCTGAAATTCTGGAGGAAAATATGAGGTTATCCAATAAAATCATAGAAGCCACTATTGTTGAAGTAGCTGGCGAGGATGTGCTTCCGATAGTTTATTTTCTAAAAAACAAGAAAAATATTTCTGAATTCAAGATAGCAGAGGCAATAAAAAAGGAAATAAACAAGACAAGAAACATGTTATACAGGCTGCATGAAGCAAATCTTGTTTCTTTTATCAGAAAAAAAGACAAGAAAAAAGGGTGGTATATTTATTACTGGACATTCAAGCCAAAAATGATAAAATATATAGTTATTAGCTTGAAAAAGGAGAAACTAATAAAACTGAATGATAGGTTAGAAAGGGAAAAGAGCAGCCATTTTTTCATATGCCAAAATAAATGCATAAGGCTTGATTTTGATCAGGCAATGACCTTTGAGTTCAAATGCCCTGAATGCGGGGAAATAATGAACCAAGAGAATAATTTGGAGAATATAAATCTAATTGAAGAAGAAATAAAAAAAATCGAGAATGAACTAAAATAAATGCTTTCTGAACATCCATTTGTTATTGGCCTTAACTTCCTGTATGAATATATGTGGCTTGTAAATGCCAAGTTCTGAAATAATACCACTTATTAAACTTGGACTAACCTTTTCAAATGCAAAATTATTTACAGTAATCCCTTTAGGGGGGTTTTTCCATATTTCATTTCCTTTTCTTTTCTCAATTTCCTCTTCATAACCAAAAATTGTTTCTGCATCAAATTTCCATGAGTCAGTGCATGCATAAACAGGAATGTCATACTTATTAGCTATTTCTGCATAAAGCTCAGAACCAATTTTGTTAATTACTTTGCCTTCTGTTGTTATTGCATCAGCTCCAATAAGCATTAAATCTGCTTTCTTCAAGGCAAATCTTGCTGCGGCATCAACAAAGTGTGTTACTGGAATTCCTAATTTTGCTATTTCTTTAGCAGTAACCCTTCCTTGGTATAAGGGCCTTGTTTCTGTGTTATGCACCTCAAATTTCTTGCCTTGTTTTTTTGCCACTTTTAAAATTTCAAGGATTGTTGATGAATGGCAATGGGTAAATACAACAGTTCCGTTACCTATTTTTCTAGAGCCTACCTGCGCTATTATCCCTTGGTTTTTATCAAAGCGCTCTAAAACTTCATCAACCTTTAGGCAAACCTCTTTTGCTAGCTCAATAGGGTTATCATAGTTAATGTCCTGCAGGACATAATTTAATGCATTCCTCATGCATGGTTCAGTCGGCCTAGTCAAAAAAAGAATATTTTTTGCATGGTGAATCTCAGCCAAAATTCCAGCAATATTTTTTGATTTTGATTCCTTAACAATTTCTTTTAGGGATTTGACAGCTTCAATAGCAACGTTTTCTGCACCCTGAACCTTTAAGTTCTTAATTCTGTCTACTGTTTCTTTAAAACTCATTTTTTAGAATGATTTATCTCTTCCTTTTTTTCTTTATCTTAAGAACAGATTCTATTTTTTTCTCTTCATTTATAAGATTATCAGCAATCCTCACTAAGTTTTCATCCATTCTTGCAATTCTTCTTTCCAGCAGAACAAGAATCCTGAGAGAATATACTATCGCAGCCAAAGTGCCCAATATAACCCATAAAATAGTTGTTTCTAATGCCATTTTACCACCTCTTTTTAAAAATACTTGGTATTATAATTATTTATCTATATAAATAGTTTTTGGATTTAATAACCTATCAATTTATTTTTTTTAATTTTAATATATTATCATATTTGTTTAGTGGTTTTCCAGGGACCCAATGGCATGATCTGCATGCTGAGGTATATGAATCCTTACCAGCAACTAAAACAATGGGATCATCATATTTTGCTGGTTTTTTTATTCCATTTATGGTGTCTGTAACGAACCTTTGGGTTTTTGTTGCTGGCTGTTTTTGGCATCTTGTACAATAAGCTTCTTTGCTTATTATAGTGTCTGCTAATGTTAAAATCTTAGGAACATCTCCAAATCCCTCTCCTTTAAAATTTTCATCAAGGCCAACAGCATACACTGAATAACCCTTTTCTAAAAGCCAGTTTATTAAAGGATAAGCCCCTTTAAAGAACTGTATTTCATCAAATCCAACAAAGCCAATATGTTTGTTTTTTTGTAAATAACTTTTGACTTGGCTAGTGTTATCAACAGGTATTGCATCTATGGAACCACCATCATGGGAAACAATTTTTTCCAAGCCATATCTCTTATCTTTAGACCACTTGAATATTGCAGAAAGGTCCTTATTCATAAATTCATCTTTATAATTTTTTATTGGATTGAGTTTAAGCTTTCTCTCTTTTTCTTTTACTTTTGCAATTAGTTCAAGTGTTTTTTGGGAAAACATTGGACCAATGACAACAACAAGGCTTGGTTTCTTTTCTGTTTTATAATAGCATTTCATGCATCTTGGCTCAAAATGATCTCCAACTTTAACAGAACGGTATGCATCCTCACCGCAGCCAGGTGTAAAACATTCTCCAGCCCTTATGTCATAAACATCAGTAACTGTCATTATCTGGGGTATATAATTATAGGGTTTTCCCTTGGAAGTAAGATTTATCCCTGTTGCAACAATTATCACATTTGTATCAACAAGTGCTTTTAACAGGGGAACAATATCTCTGCCAAATAAGTGTACACCTCCTAAAAAAATAAATTTTGTGTATTTGGTAATACATTCGACAAGATCTTTTGGTGTTTCACACTCAATTGCATCTATGCTCCCACCATCAAAAGAGGAAATTTTTCCTTTGGTTTCCCTATCATCAAGAGGGTGTTTAACAACTAAGAACTCTTTCTTAAATTTTTCTTTATCTATTGCATTCTTAACACTATTTATTTTATCTATTAATGTCCTGCTTTTCCCAGACTTAACACAACCATAAATTAGCTCTATCCATCCCGGATTAGGTGGCATCAAAGAACGTCCCATAGGTATCTTTAATTAATAAAATTAATTATTATTAAAAGGTTTTGATTAAAGAAAATAAAGATTAGGATAATAGCTTTACAATATAAATAACATAAAAATAAGTTTGATTTAGAAGGTTACTTAAGCTTACATATGAGCTGTTGTAACTAAGATATCAAGCCCCTCATAATTAGGCTTATAATCTCTGTTTAATAATTTATATTGTTTCTCTCCTGAGCCAGATTCTATAAAAGTTTTAAATCCACTTTGAATTGCTTTTTCTAAAGATTTTTTCCATTTTACTGTTCCGCATATCTGTTCAACTAATGATTCTTTAATTTTATCTGGATCATATATAAAATTACCAGTAGAATTTGCTATATATGGTGTTTTGGGTTTGTTAATTTCAATATTCTCTAATGCTTTTTCCATGCCTTCAGCAGCAGGTCTCATAAGCTCTGAATGAAAAGGCCCTTCAACTTTAAGGTAAACTATCTTGTTAATATTCTTATTTTTAAGATATTCTACTGCTCTTATTACAGCATTTTCATTCCCAGAGATTATTATTTGAGATGAAGAATTTATATTTGCAATCTGGACAATGCCCTTACATAATGAACCCACTTCACAAGCTTCATTAATTGAATCAATTGTTTTTTTATATGTTAAATCTAAATCATCAGTTAAAACAGCGGCCATATGATGAGATATATCCTGTTTTATTGTTTTCTTAGGTATGCACTCACTCATTAATTTAGCCCTTATATTAACTAATTTTATTGCATCTTCTAATGATAAAGCATCTGAGGCAACCAAGGCAGAATATTCTCCAATAGAATGCCCGAGTGCTAATGAGCATGGAATTTGTTTATTTAATACAGAAAAATATGCTAAACTAGCCAATAGTATGGCTGGCTGGCAATTGATTGTTTTTCTTAACTCTTCTTCTGGACCATTAAACATCAGTTTAGTGATATCAAACTCTAAAATTTCATTGCCCTTGTCGAATATTTCTCTAGTAAATTCATATTTATCATATATATTTTTTCCCATGCCAACAGATTGGGATCCTTGGCCAGGAAATACATAACATATTTTCTTATAAAAATCTCCCATATTAAAAGTATTTTTTCTTGTAATATATAAAGGCTTTTATGAAATTCAGCAATCTGATTTTATTTTATGTATATTATTGCTGGTCATAAAGGGCATGATATGTTAATTGTAATTTGAGGTTTTTGGTAGAACAATTATTTCACAACTATATTCCTAAAAAATTAATAAAAATTAAAAGATTTATTTACAGGATCAATTACTTTAATATTCTCAAATGAGTAATATTTGTATTCAACTAATGAATCAAACCAATTTGCTAGTTTTTCTAAAATAAATCTGGGTTTTCTGCCCCTAGTTAAATTTAAAGAACCCTTTTTAATAGAATAAACATATCCAATAGTTCTGTCAACAATATATTTTGTTGGATGTTCAATTATAATACCATCTCCAATATTAAGTTGATTAACAATTTCTTCCAATTCTGGTTTTAATCCTTTATACATTTTAATTTTCTTCCAATTAAATATTATTAATTTTTAACTGGTTTGAGGTCTTTCCAGACAGAATCAAACATCTTGGCCATGGCTGATGCAAAGAATGGTGTCTTTACCCATATCCCTAAATCATAGGTTGGGTGTACATCTTTATCATCTAAGGCCATAAACCAAAAATCCTTGTTGTCAACAACACAAAACCTTGCCTGTATATGGCTTATATTTCTTAATTCTGCAATTTTTGACAATTCTTTAACAAATTTTTGAGAATTTGAATTTAATGGTGCAGCTATTCTTATTTTAACACCCTTATCTTTAAGCTTCTTAAATGTCTTTTTGAATGAGTTATGTTTTCTTTCAATACCTTCCATTGTAGTCATGAGGATTATATTACCCTTGGCTTCTTTCATTAATAAGTCAAGGTGATTATAAGAATTTTGTCTTCCTTTCAAAGAAGCAGATAAATCATTTGGCTCAATCATTTTGATTCCATTCTTAAACAAAAGGTTTAATTCATTTAATACTCCTGCTGATTTCATATTATCAAGAAGTTTTCTTCTGTAAACAGTGTCTTCTTCTATTCTTTTCTTTATTCTTTCAACAACTTCTTCTGGCTGGACAGCAATATATTTTATTGGTTTTCCAATTTTCATTATTATAAAGCCTTTTTTCTCTAGTGACTCGAGAACATCATAGCTTCTTGATCTTGGAACATTTGCTATATCGCTTAACTCGCCTGCAGTTGAAGTCCCCCTTGACAAAAGAGCTGTCCAAAGTTTTGATTCATAGCTGTTTAATCCAAATTCCTTTAACTTCATTAAAAAATCTTTTTTTACAATCATTTTTGACCCCAATCATTATTTAATTAATTTATTAGTATTTAATAGTGATAATAAGTATTTATATATAAATCTTTCGATTTTTGTTATTTTAAAGTAATAAAAAACCAAAAAATGTTCAAATATTTCCTAAAGAAATCACACCCACATACCCCTTAGTTTCGTATGGACATCTTTTATGAAAAATCACTAAAAAATTATATTTAAAGTTAAATTTTGTTTATTGTTGATTAAATCAAATTAAAAAATTACAATGATTAAATTTTATTAATTTTGATAGTGATTTGATATTTTTTATTATTTACTATTTAAAATTAAAATTATTATCTTAATTTATTTATTTAATTAATTTTTATTTATTGTTATTTATAGTCAAGAACCATATTTGTTTTCAATATAGAAAGTATTTATTTATTTATTTTATTTATATTATTGTATATATATTTTATGATAATTATTATTAATAATATAATAACACAATAAACATTTTAATTTACAATAGTATATAAAAATAAGTTCATATTTTTTTATGATATTCTTCAAAACATCTTTCATTTGAAATAAGGGGGTGACTGGCAAAATAAGGAGATTTTTATGATTTAAATAACAACCTTACTTTCAAGTGGAAAAAATGGTACAAAAAGGATTAACTGGATTTTTTGAAAAATTTTTAACTAAAGAATCCCTATTTATTAATAAAAATATACTGCAATCAACATATTCTCCTGATTTAATTTTACATAGGAATGATCAAATACAACAAATAGCCAACATATTGGGTCCTTCTTTAAGGCTTGAAAAACCATCTAACCTTTTTATTTATGGGAAAACTGGTGTTGGAAAAACCCTTTCTATTCAATATACAGCAACAAAAATGTCAGAAATAGCAAAAAAAGAAAATATTGCTCTAAGGATTTTTTATATTAACTGTAAGCTGAGAAAGGTTGCAGATACAGAATACAGGCTAATAGCATATTTAGTGAGAAAACTTGGAAAAGATATACCCCCTACAGGCCTTCCAACTGAAGAAGTTTATAATATATTTTTTAATATAATAGACAAGGAAAAGCAACTTTTTATTTTAATTCTTGATGAGATAGACCAATTAGTTAAAAAAGCAGGTGATGAATTATTATATAATCTCACCCGGATAAATACAGAACTGAAAAACTCCCAAATATCAATTCTGGGAATATCAAATGATCTTATTTTTGTAGATAACCTTGACCCAAGGATAAAATCCTCTTTATCAGAAGAAGAAATACTATTCCCGCCGTATAATGCAATTCAAATTCAGGATATACTAAACCAACGGGCAAAAGAAGCATTTAAAAAAAATGTTATTGAACAAGGAGTTATAGAAAAATGTTCAGCTTATGCAGCAAGAGAACATGGTGACGCACGCAGGGCCTTAGAACTCTTAAGGGTTGCAGGGGAATTAGCTGAAAGAAATGGTTATTTAAAGGTTAAGATAAAGCATATTGATGAGGCAGAAGACAAAATAGAAAGGGACAGAATTCTTGATATTGTAACAACGCAGCCAAAACAGTTTCAGGCAGTGCTTTACGCAATAATTTCCCTTTACACAAAGAAAAACAACATAATATTCACAGGAAAGGCATATGAGGTTTATAAGGGAACATGCTTTAGGGCTGGTTTAAGGCCATTAACACAAAGACGTGTCTCTGATATAATTGCAGAATTAGATATGCTTGGCATGATAAATGCAAAGGTTATCTCAAAAGGAAGGTATGGAAGGACAAGAGAAATATCACTTGCAATAACCTCTGCTTCAGAATCAAAAATTAAAAAAATACTAGAGGAAGGATTAGGATTAGCTTGATTTAACCAAGAATAATTCTTCTTACCTAAAAAATGAAAGAACTTGTTTCTAAACAAAAAGAGGTAGTAAGCTTTTTTTTAAAGAATAATATTTTCATAAGTCCTGACCTTATTGATAAATTAACTACTGAAACTAATTCAGATGAGTTACATAGTTTAATATCAAACAAGATAACCTCAGATGAATTCTTATTATTAAATAAAGATATATACAGTCTATTGTTAAGCAAAAACCTTCCTGACATAAACTGGCTTGAATTTGAGAGATCAAAAGTGTTATGTG
Source organism: Methanosarcinales archaeon (assembly GCA_017610505.1). Lineage (GTDB taxonomy): Archaea > Nanobdellota > Nanobdellia > Woesearchaeales > CG1-02-33-12 > CG1-02-33-12. The sequence continues at coordinate 13,233 of JAFCBX010000004.1, forward strand.
AAAAGGGCAGGGATAACAAAATATATCTTAAATTTATTGGCTATCTTAATGCAAAGGAAGACAAGGAAGAATCAGATGTTAAAATATTATTTTCATATAAGGAGGAATCAAAGAAAAGGGAGGTTCAGGACTTTGTTTCATTCTTTAACTCAAGGTATAAAGCCATAGAAAGTATGCTCAAAAACAGGGCAGAACTACAAAACATCATGTCAATTAACAGGATTCTCAACAAAAAAGAAAGGGAAACTGTTTCCTTAATAGGCCTTGTTGATGATAAAAAAGTAACTAAAAATGATAATATAATATTAAAATTAGAGGACCAGACAGGCTCTGTTAGTGTCCTTATTAATAAAAACAAGGCAGATTTAATTAAAATAGCAAAAGACATTGTCTTAGATGAGGTAATAGGCATAACAGGAGTGAATGGAGAAAACATTGTTTTTGCCAATAATATTTTATGGCCTGATATCCCTATACAAAAAGAGCTTAAAAAAGCACCTTATGAGGCTTATGCAGTCTGTCTCTCAGACCTGCATGTTGGTTCTGTTGATTTCCTGCCAGAAGAGTTTGATAAATTTATTAAATGGATTAACTGCAAAACAGGAAATGAAAAACAAAGGGAAATTGCAAGAAAAGTTAAATATATATTTATTGTGGGGGACCTTGTTGATGGTGTTGGAATTTATCCAGGACAGGATTCTGATTTGTTAATAAAAGACATACATAAACAATATGATGAGTGTGCAAGGTTATTAAAACAAATACCTAAAAATATAAAGTTAATTATCTGCCCCGGCAATCATGATGCCATGAGGATAGCAGAGCCACAGCCAGAGCTTTATAGGGATTTTGCATCTGCTATCTGGGAGCTGCCAAATGCTGTTATGGTTTCCAACCCTGCAATGGTTAACATAGGCTCTACAAAAGATTTTCCAGGATTTGATTTTCTGTTATACCATGGGTTTTCATTTGATTATTTTGTTGCCAATGTTGAGTCAATAAGAAACCAGGGCGGATATGACAGGGCAGACCTTATAATGAAATTTTTATTGCAGAAAAGGCATCTTGCACCAACACATAAATCAACATTATATATCCCAGATGCAAAAAAAGACCCCCTTGTTATAAGCAATGTTCCAGACTTTTTTTTAACAGGCCATATCCATAAATCATCTGTTTCAAACTATCGCAATGTAACTATGATATGTGGCTCATGCTGGCAGAGCAAAACATCATTTCAGGAAAAAGTAGGCCACCATCCAGAGCCATGCAGGGTTCCAATAATCAACTTACAGACAAGGGAGGTTAAGATACTTAAATTTGGAAAATAAGATGCAAGAGCAAAAACAAACAAGCCAGGAAATTGAACTATATTTTAAAGAGATAGATGATAAACTTAAAAGAGCATATAAACTAGCTAATGAGGCAAGGAAGAAAGGGTATGATCCTGAAAGCAAAGTTGATATACCTCTAGCAAAGAACATGGCTGAAAGAGTTGAGGGTTTAATTTCTACTGTTGCACCACAGATAGTTGGCTCTGGAATATCAAAGAGAATCCTGGATTTAGAAAAAAAATATGGCGCCCTTGACTGGAGAATATCACTTATTATTGCAGAAGAAATTGCAAAAGAAAAGTTTTGTGGGTTTAAGGATAAAAAAGAGGCAATGGAAATTGGTATAAGGGTTGGCTTTGCTTACCACACAATGGGAACTGTTGCTTCCCCATTAGAGGGTTTTGTTGGGCTTGATATAAGAAAGAGAAAAGATGGAAAAGAGTATTTTGCCCTTATGTACTCTGGTCCAATAAGAAGTGCTGGCGGCACAGGAGGTTCTGTTTCTGTGCTTATTGCAGACTATGTAAGAAAAAAAATGGGCTACTATTCTTATGACCCTACAGAAAAAGAGATTAAAAGAATTGTGAGGGAAGTTCTTGATTATCATGAGAGGGTAACCAATCTTCAATATATCCCAAGTGAGGAAGAGCTTGAATTTTTGGCAAAAAACATCCCTGTTCAGATTGATGGAGATCCAACAGAAAAAATAGATGTTTCAAATTATAAGGATATTGAAAGAATAGGAACAAACAGAATAAGGGGGGGAGCTTGTCTTGTTTTTGCAGAGTGTCTTGCCCAAAAAGCCCCAAAATTATGGAACAGGCTTTCAAAATTTAAAAAAGAGTTTGATTTAGAGCATTGGAATTTTCTTGAGGAATTTTTAGATATACAAAAAGGGGTTAAGGCAAAGGGTAAAATAAATAAAACCAATGAAAAAATTACACCAAACTACACCTTTATAGAAGATTTAGTTGCAGGAAGGCCAATACTGGCATTTCCCTTAAGGATAGGGGGGTTTAGATTAAGGTATGGGCGTTCAAGAACATCTGGTTATTCTGCAGATAGTATAAGCCCTGCCACAATGATTATACTGCAGAATTATATTGCAACAGGAACACAGCTTAAGGTTGAAAGGCCGGGAAAGGCAACAACTGTTAGTCCTTGTGACTGTATTGAAGGCCCGATTGTTAAGCTGAATAATGGCTCTGTCTTAAGATTAAACTCAGAGCAGGAAGCAAAAAAATATGTTAAAGACATTAAAGAGATTATTTTCCTTGGGGATATGCTTGTTAGTTATGGGGATTTTTTCAACAGGGCACATATTTTAATTCCTTCAGGATACTGCGAGGAGTGGTGGATTCAGGAGCTTGAAAAGGCAATTGTTGATATGTTTGGAACACTTGATATTACTAAATTATCAAATTTAGTTGATCTTCCTGAAGATAGCTTGTATAAATTATTAAAAAAACCTCTTTATATCAGGCCAACAGCCATGGATTCAATAAAAATATCAGAAATATTAAACATACCATTACATCCTGCTTATACATTCCATTGGAAGACCATTTCTTTTAATGAGTTAAAAATTCTCATAGATTGGCTTAGTGAGATAAAAATTATAAGGGAAGAGAGTAAAATAAAGATAGTTCTGCCTTTAAAAGAGGAGCCTAAAAGGGTTCTTGAGCTTATTGGTGTTCAGCATTCTGCTGTAACTAATGAATTTATTGTTATAAGGAAAGATGATGCACTTGCTTTATTGTCTAATCTTGGGATTTCAGAAAAAGAAGATGTTGAAAAAATAAAAAAAATAATTGAGGAAAACAAGGAAAAGAATGTGTTGGATATAGTAAACATCTTATCAAAAATTAAGGTAAGAGACAAATCAGGCACCTTTATTGGCGCAAGAATGGGAAGGCCTGAAAAGGCCAAGATGAGGAAACTAACAGGAAGCCCCCATGTTTTGTTTCCAGTTGGGCAAGAGGGTGACCGTTTGAGATCTTTCCAGGCTGCATTGGAAAATAAAAAAATAACCTCTGACTTTCCGATTTACAGATGTGAGAAATGTGGCAAGGATACTATTTTTTCTGTTTGTGAGACCTGTGGCAGGAAGACAAAAAAATTATATTATTGCAACATCTGCGGCAATATTGAAAAAAATAAATGCAAGCATGGAGAAGCAAAAACATACAAAAACCAGAGCATAGACATAAATTATTATTTTAATTCCATGCTTAAAAAACTCAAGACAAGGGCTTGCCCTGATTTAATAAAAGGGGTTAGGGGAACGTCAAACAAAGACCACATACCAGAGCACCTTATCAAGGGGATATTAAGGGCAGAGCATGATATTTACGTTAATAAGGATGGAACAACAAGATATGACATGACGCAGTTGCCAATAACTCATTTCAAGCCAAGGGAAATAAGAACACCAATTGAAAAACTAAAAGAGCTTGGTTACACAAAAGACATAAATAAAAGAGAGCTTGAAAATGATGATCAAATATTAGAAATAAAGCCCCAGGATATTATATTACCTTCCTGCCCTGATTCAGCTGAAGCTGGAGCAGATAAGGTTTTGTTTAATGTCTCTAAATTTATTGATGATATATTGGTTAAGCTGTATGGAGAAAAATCATATTACAATCTTAAATCTCCAGAAGATTTAACAGGACAGCTTGTTATTGCCCTTGCTCCTCATACATCTGCAGGGATAGTCTGCAGGATAATAGGATTTTCAAAAACACAGGGGTTTTATGCGCATCCAATGATTCACGCTGCAACAAGGCGTGACTGTGATGGTGATGAGGCAAGTGTTGTGCTCTTGATGGATGCATTGCTTAATTTTTCAAGGCAGTTCCTACCTGCTCACAGGGGCTCAACACAGGATGCATGCCTTGTGTTAACATCAAAGCTTATTCCCTCAGAGGTTGATGACATGTTTTTTGACCTTGACATAGGTTGGAAATATCCTCTTGAGTTTTATGAGGCATGTAATAAATACACTAATCCAAGGGATTTGAAGCTAGAGCAGATAAGCAAAAGGTTGGGAACAATAAACCAATATGAAAATATGGGTTACACACACCCAGTTGAAAATATAAATTCAGGTGTTTTATGCTCTGCTTATAAGTCTATCCCATCAATGGAAGACAAACTCAAGGGACAGATGGAGCTTGCAGAAAAAATAAGGGCTGTTAATGAATCAGAGGTTGCTGCAATGGTGATTGACAAGCACTTTATAAAAGATATAAAAGGTAATTTAAGAAAGTTTTCCATGCAGCAGTTTAGGTGTGTTAAATGCAATAAAAAGTTCAGGAGGCCGCCTTTAATAGGAAAGTGCGATGCATGTGGCGGTAGAATAATTTTTACAATATCAGAGGGTTCTATTGTAAAGTATCTTGAGCCGAGCATAAGCCTGGCCAACAAATATGATGTTCCTGCTTATTTAAAGCAAACCCTTGAGCTGACAAAAAGAAGAGTAGATGATGTCTTTGGCAAGGAAAAAGAAAAGCAGGAGGGTTTAGGTAAGTGGTTTGGTTAGTATTTTTTAGTCATACTTTTTAATGTAAATTTATACAAATAAATAAATCTTCTTTATACCCCTATATTTCTTTTTCTTATTTTTTTCTATAACCAAGTTTCTTATCATATTCATGATGGTCAATAATATCCAGAATAAAACAAATTATTTCTATTTGATCCCCTTTGATGGTGTATAGCATTCTCCAATACTGAGAAAGTTCAACCCTCCACAAGTTTTGAACATTATATTCCTTTGGTATATTCTTTTTATGAATATTATCCCCATAAAATGGATTTGCTCTAATAAGTTCAATCTTTTGTTTTATAGACCTTAATAACTGCATCTCTTTTGTATTTTCTTTTCCTTGTTTTATTTGCTGACCTACTAATTCATTTAATCTTTTGTATTCAATATCTGCTTCATCCAAAAGAATAACTCTTACTGGTTTATTCATACTTCTGTTCCTCTCTTAATTAATTGGTCTAATTCTTTTCTCTCACTAAATATCCAAAGAATGCCTTTTGTTCCAATAATTATTTTTCCGCTAATCTGCAGGTAATCTAATATTTGAACTAAGGTTTGGTGCATAACCTTTCTAGGCACCCTCCTTTTTAATTCTGCTAAAGTTATTAGTTCCCCATTATCTCTTAGTATGTCCTCAACCATTAAAACAGTATTTAGATTAGGAGAATGTCTTAATTTCTCTTTTTCCAGCATTTGAGTTGTTTGGGCCATTTTGTATGTTAATTGATATAAATATATATCTATTTAATATATACTTATATATAAACCTTTTGATTTGTAACCCTTAACTATCCAAACTAACAACCTGTATATAAGGGATATCTTTTATTTTAATTATGTCTTTTTTAGAAATAATCTTTGATTTAAGGCCAAGCTCAACTGATTTCTGGCCAACAAGATTAATCATGTATGACTGTTCAAATAATTTAACAATCTCATTTTCTGTTTTTTCCTTTCCTTTATAAAAATCAGAGTTTAAGTCAAGCTTTAAGTCATTGGTCTCAAACTTTTTTCCTATAATTTCCTTATCACAAACAGTAAGAATTAACTTATTATTAGCTGTTATGTGTTCTTTTACTATCATCTTATATCTTTGTTTTGACAGGATGCCTTGCACCACACGCAAGACATTCCAAATAAGTAATATTCCTTTCTTTTACAAGCTTTGTATCCGGTCTCGTACACTCAGGGCAGATAACAAATATATCAACATACTGCTTGATTTTCTCATTTATTCTTGCTGATGAGACCTTTCTTCCTATCAAAAGGCCTGTGCTCTTTAAATCACCAGGTGTTGCCAGCTCTTTTAAAATATATTTTAACAAGTGTTCTGGCTTTCTTTGCAATGTGTTAGCTATCTGATTGAAATTAGAAATAATTGTTTTATTTCCCTGTATGTGGCCAATAACCCTTGGAACCTCAAATCTCTCTGTTTTAGAGCTGATTTTTGGAAGCTCTTTCCTGGCCTTTTTCAGCATTTTTTCATAATCCATTTTATGTCTTGGAATTGGGGTATATATATAAATTTATCTGAAAAAAATTATTTAAAAACAAAAGATATATAAATTAAATAAAAGCAATTAAGCATATGGTTCTGGAGACAATAATCAACCCAATAACTGCTGAAAGAAAGCCATGGGAAATGTTTTTTATAGGCATTGTTTATTCCTCAATTGCTATTCTGTTAAGTTTTTGGATATTTCATGAGCATACAAGCATGGTTATGGTTTTTTTGACTACAATGGCATGTGTTCCTCTTCTTTACAACACAATAAAACTAGAGGAAAAAAAAGACATAGTAATTAATGAGGAACGCACTTTATTGAGGGAACATAGCAAAGTAATTTCATTTCTTTTATTCCTTTTTCTTGGATTCTCATTATCATTTGCTTTATGGTATATTTTTCTTCCGGCAGATTTAGCGCAAAATACATTTTCTGTTCAGACACAAACAATAACAAACATTAACTCTGGTGCGACAGGCATGACCTTTCAAAACTTGGGCATATTAACAAAAATATTCTTCAATAATATTAAAGTTTTAATTTTTTGCATTTTGTTTGCCTTTATTTATGGTGCCGGGGCAATATTTATCCTGACATGGAATGCATCTGTTATTGGCGCTGCAATTGGAAATTTTATCAGAACAGGGATAAGCGCAGAAGCCAGCATGCTGGGATTGGCAGGCGCAGCAAACTACTTTCAGATTTTTTCTCTTGGCCTGTTGAGGTATGCTATACATGGAATCCCAGAAATAGGGGCTTATTTTATTGGCGGCCTTGCAGGCTCTGTAATTTCAATAGCTGTTATCAGGCATGATTTAGGAACAAAAAAATATGAGAAAATACTTCTTGATTCATCAGACCTTGTAATAATTGCAATTGTTGTTCTCTTCTTAGCAGCCCTTCTTGAGGTTTATGTAACTCCTTTGTTATTCTAAGATACAATTTAATAAAAGGCAGAGATAATATTATTACTTAATAAGGAGAGACAGAGCATTTAAATAGTTATTATTATGTAATTTTAATTATGGATAAAGACATGCCCATTTGGATAAAAATAGTTTATTGGTATAATATTTTCATAGCACTATCATTATTTGTTGGAGGTCTCATTCTTGGAATTTTTGGTGGTGGAATTTTTACTATTCCCTTATGGATATTTGCTTTTATTATATGGAGATTCTTTGCTAATGGTTTGGAACACAAGAAGAAGTATTCATTCTGGCTTAACTTAATATTTGCTGGTCTTGTAATAATCCCAAGTTTTGTTTCTGTTGTTAAGGGTGATCAGGAAGCCATAACAACTCTTGTTATTAATGGAGGGATTATTTATTGTTTACTAAGGAAAGAATCTCGAAAAATATTTATGTAAAATTTATCTAGTTTTAATTTTTCATTATTAATCATGTCGCATTATTTAATTTTTATCTAAGAATTTACCTATGTAATACATTATTTTATCTCTCTTTTCAGTATTAATAGATATTTCTTTTCCATAACTAGTAGGTTTTACAAATAATAGCCCTTCTTTAATAAGCTCATCAACATAGCCTCTAATTTTGCCTCCAATATCTTTTGGAAATCCCTTAGGAAGATTGTCAATTGATCCACAAAAAGTCCACCTAAATATACTTTGAATGAAAAGATTTATATACTTTTCTATTTTAACATAGGATATGAGAGAGAAATCTTTATTATTGCAACTAACTGGAGAAATGCCTTTATTTAAGATAATTGATTTTTTAGTAGAAAATAAAGGAATGGATTTTGATAAATCAAGCATAGCTGAAGGTGCTGATATATCTAGAGCATCTTTATTTAACTATTGGGATAAATTAGAAAAACATGAAATAGTTAAAGTAACACGACAATTTGGTAAGACTAAACTATATACACTAAATTCAAAAAGTGTAATCACCAGAAAAATATTGGAATTGGAAAAAGCATTAATCTCATCTGCCCTTGAAAAAGAATCTAATAAGAAAAAAGAGATTTTAGTTAGTGCCTGATTTTTCTTTAAATATGATTTTACATTTATAGATGTTAGTTGCAATTGACGGACTCGCTCAAGAAAATCCCATCTGGTTCAATAATTCTTTTTTCTTTAATAACAGTCCTCTCTGCAGTTTTAATTAATTGTGCAAATTCTTCATCGCTTAGGCGAGCTATAACATTGCCATACTCTTCTTTAAATTCGTCCTCTCCATCAAGCCAAGCAACAACTTTCCATTCACCAGTTCCATTATGAACAAAAATCTCCTCTAATCGGTTACCATAATATTCTCCCCAAACATCCAAAAAGTAATCTTTTACAATTTCTGAAAAGCGTGGGTGGCCAATACCTTCAAAAAGTTCATCCTGATATTTATAGTCATAAGGAGGCGTATAACCAAATTTTTCTAATCTTTTGATTAACTCTTCATGGTCAGCTATAATATATTCGAGTGGGTCCCCTTCCTGAGCATCATTCCCGGGATGACGTTCACACCACAAAGTTTCTTTTTTAAGAAATTCAAAATACTGATTGAGTATTTTTTCATACTTCATAAATCTCTCTGCTGGTACTTTACTATTATAATCTCTTTCTAAAATGAGATTTATCTTTTTTATATCAAGTTTAACCATAATAACTTTTTGCCTGATTTTTAAACATATTACTCTAAGATTTTTATCCTGCCAGGGCTTATCTCAAACATCTCTCCTTCTCTCAGGAATTTTTTGATTATTTCCTCTGTGTCTTTTATGCCTGTTTTTTTAATGATATCATCAATGTCAACTCCCTGGCCAGAATCAAGCTCTTTTACTGTTTCATAAACTAGCTTAGAATTACTTATTATACTTTTGGTTTGTTCTTCAGGTTCAATATTTTCAACAATTACTTTTTCTTCTTTTGCTGACAATTCTGCTGTTTTCAAATTCTCTATCTCAAGCTCTACCTTTCTTACATTAATCCATTTATTGTTATTAATTTTTTTTATGATTTCAGGCACAATGTATTTTTCAGAGCCATATTCACGGGGCCTGCCAATAACAATTATTATATCTCCTATTTCTGTGTTGTTTATTGTTTCATTCTTTTCAAATGACCTTAATGGGATACTTCCAGAGCCATCATCAATTATAAGTGATTGATAATTTTGTTCACCTTCATTTTTAGAAATAACAGTTCCTATTAAATTTACTCTTGAAATATGCTTGCCTTGTTTTGTTATTATGTAGTTTGGTGTCCAGCCCTCTTCTTTTACATACTTTCCATTAACTAAATCAGCTATCCTTGCCTTGCATGCTATTTGTCTTTTTTGTGGTTCTGGCATTTTATAATTTGCTTATGAAATTTCTTTTTGGCTCAAATATATCCCCTGAGCGTTTAAGCCTTTCTATAATCTCTTCAACCTCGCTTTCCTCAATGCTTTTTTCAGATGCACTTCTGAGGATATCATCCAATGGAATTGTCTTGCCAAGGCTGCTCTCAAGCTCATTTATTATCTCTCTGACCTGAACAATCCTGCTTCTCTGGCTTGCAGGTATTCCAGTGGAGATCCTGTCAATATCTATTTTTCCTGTTTCATAATCAAATCCAACTTTCATAAGACAGTACTTTAATACTCTTATGGCGCGCTTTGCATCAGCTTTTGTAACTCTTTTTGAAAATCTCACTCTGGCAGAACCCTCTGCAAGCCTTACCAAAGCTTCTAATTGTCTTGCTGATATAGGTATTGGTTGTATCCCCCCTTCATCTGTTCCCATATTTCTTAAATCAACATAAAATCTCTTGATTTCATCCATTGCCCCCTCTGTTAGTTTTGGGAAAATATTCTGCTTTGCATATGCAACATATTTTTTAAGCAATGAACTGGGGATATCAGGATCTTTAATATCTATATTCTGCTGAAGATTAAGAACATGGCTTGCAATCTTTTCATCCATCTCCCTATTTGGAAGGTCCCTTACCGGAAAGATTAAGTCAAACCTGTTTATTAATGCAGGCGGCAAGTTGATTTGCTGTGCTATTGGCTGATAAGGGTCAAATCTTCCAAGCTTTGGGTTAGCAGCTGCAAGAACAGTTGTTTCTGCTCTTAATGTAGCCTGTATGTTTGCCTTGCTTATGCTGATTTTTTGCTGCGATAACGCCTCATGCAATGCAGACGTGTCCTCTGTGCTCATCTTGTCAAGCTCATCTATCATGCAATAGCCGCCATTTGCCAGTACCATTGCCCCTGCCTCTAATGCCCATCCTTTTAAGAACTCATCTCTTACAACGGCAGCTGTAAGCCCTGCACCGCTTGCGCCCCTGCCAGCAACATACCTTGCCTTTGGGGCAGCATGTGACATAAAAATAAGTAAAGTGCTTTTTGCAGCCCCTGGATCTCCCACTAATAATACATGCATGTCACCCCTTGTGATTGTGCCATCTTTTCTTTCTTTCTTGACACCACCCATTAACTGCAATACTAATGCCTCTTTTATATCATTATGGCCATATATTGAAGGTGCTATACTTCTTGTTAGTTTTTCATAAACTTTTGGATCATTTGCCAGGTTATTGATTTCTTTCTCATCCTCTTCACTTATATCAATTGTTTCAAATGTTTCTTCAATTGGCTCTATATAGTTTGTTTCAATAACAATATCAAACCTTGTTGATGTACCCCCTTCTCTTAAAGGAATGGGAATTTCTTTTAATATTCCTGTAATTAAGATTTTGCTTCCAGGGGTTGTCTTTTTTTCCATTATTGGCTCAACTAAATCTTCTCTTAGAAAAACAGAAATTCTCTTTGGCTGTTCGCCGCCATCCAGTGATTCTGGTGCTTCCTCAACAACTAACCTTTGTGAATCAACAAGCTCTTTGCTTAAAAGGCGGAATTTGCCTTTTCTTCCACAAGAGCATCTTGTTGGCTCCCTGAATTTTTGGCCCAATTGCAAGATAGATATGGTATTCCCACAGCTAGGACATTCAAACTTTGCAGAGATTGTTTGTGGCCTTACATCAGATGATTGCCTTACAATTCCTTTTAAGACAAGAAGCCTGTTTATATGATTAGCTCTTATATGCCTTATTGCAATCTGCTGGTCTTCTGGAATATTTGTTAACCTTATCCTGAAGCGTTTTACTGGCCTTGGCAACTCAAACTGCTCAACAGCTATTTCAGCTGCTTTTATTGTCTCTTCAGGCTGCTCTAAAATCTCTTCTGCAAGTTCTGGATCAAATCTTGATAATTCCTGAAAATCAATTACAAAAAAGTTTTTGCCTTTTCTTACTGTTTCCAACAGATTATTATGATAGTTTTTTTCAAGAAACTCATAAAATCTTTTTATTTGTTCAGCAGCATCCATTAATTAATAACCCCCAATACCTACAAATAAGGATTATTTATAAATTCTTTTATTATATAACGTAAATTTATCGAAATATATGTTAAAAATATGATGCCCCCCCGTTTTCATATGGAGTTAGGTGCTTATAAAGTTTCTAGTTCCTGATTTCTTAACTTAATAATTTAATACCCAAAGACACCCCCTTGTTTCCTTTGGAGATTTTTTATATTAACATAGATAATTCCATACTAATTTATGTTTCTCACCTTGTATTTTTAGAGGAGAAAACATACTTTTTTTGGTTTAATAGTCTGATTTATATATGGATTTTCATGAGAAATATGAAATAAATATTTTTATATGAAAAGCTATTTTTTCTTCATACTTTCAAATGCCCTGAGTATTTCCAGTGGAATTGCAAATATCACTGTATTGCTTTTGTCAGAGCTAAGGTCATTTAGGCTTTGTAGTGTTCTTAAGTGCAGTGCACCAGGTCCTGTTGCAAGCGTCTTTGCTGCTTTTGCCATATTGTTTGCTGCAATAACCTCTCCGCTAGCTTTTATTATTACTGCTCTTTTTTCTCTTTCTGCCTCTGCTTCTTTTCCAATAACCCTTTTTAAGTCCTCTGGCAATTCTACATGTTTGAGCTCAACTGATTCAACCTTTATTCCCCATGGGTCTGTTGCCTTATCCACAATAAGCCTTATTTTTGATGAAACAGCATCCCTTTTGCCTAGTAATTCATCTAAACTTACTTCTCCAACAACATCCCTCATCGTTGTCTGGGCAAGCTGGGAAACAGCATATCCATAGTGCTCAACCTGAATTATTGCTTTCTCAACTTCTAATACCTTAAAATACAAAACAGCGTTTACTTTTATAGAAACATTGTCCTTTGTTATTGCATCCTGATCAGGGACATCAATAACTTTGGTTCTTATATCTACTTTCTGCCATGTCTGCAATATTGGGATCACAAACCTTAAGCCAGGATTTATTATTCCAGAAAACTTCCCTAATGTAAATCTTACTCCCCTTTCATACTCCTGAACTATCTTTAGTCCAGATGCAATAAAAACTACAACTAAAATATATATCCATAACATATAACTCACCCCATAATTTTATTAATTGCTTATGTTAATAAATCTTTTGGAAATGTGACTTCCCCAACTTTTAGTTAATTTTAAAAAGATGTTTCACTCAAAGCTATTAAAATAGGAGGTAAAAATGAAGTTTAAAGATGAAGTTAAGAAAATGGACTCTTGGGATGTTGTTTTGAGTAAGTTAGCTTCTGCAGCTTTTATTTTATTTTTAATAACTATCTGGCCAACTGCAATGAATTTGGTGAAATCTGTAAATCCATGGATTTTTTTGATAGCATTGATAATCTTTACTGCAAGACCATTTTATAGAGTTTATTTTTCAACAATTTTGTTAGGCAAATTTGTGTAGCAATCTTGTTTTCATTTGATTCTTGAATATAAAGATGATAGTTTAGATACATGACCAAACACGGGCTATAAAGAATGCAATTTTTCAGAAGCCTAATAAAGAGATAGCTAATTTATTCTAACGGTGCACTTTTTCAATTGTAATTAACATCACGATCTCTATTAAACTCTCCTGTTAGGGAAGTAAATTTGAAGTCAGTTCTATCAAAAGAGCGTAGCGACGCATCATGAATAAGAATCAAAGGGCTGTTTTCCGTTCAAAGCCGAAGGCTATTCAATAAAGTACATCAAGGGCGTTTTGAGAAAGCATTTAAATACTAGTTTTGTTATTAGGATATTATGAAAGCAATCAATACAGGGATGGGTGTTGCTTATGTAAGAGCTACAGGAAATTTATATCCTAAAGAAAAGCGGCTTTTTGAAGATCCATATTCTGAAAAATTATTGTCACCTCTTTACAAATTTTTTATATTTCTCCAGCATTCACCTAG
>JAFCBX010000140.1 GCA_017610505.1 Methanosarcinales archaeon
AACAGCGAAGAAGATAAACAAGATAGGTGCTATAAAGCTAGTGAATATCCAGCATGAATTTGGGATTTTTGGTGGAGAATATGGCAGCTATCTTATAGCATTTCTCGAGGCACTAAAAAAACCAGTTTTAATAACATTCCATAGCGTGCTACCAAATCCTAATGATAAACTAAAGAAAGTTGTTTGTACTTTAGCAGAAAAATCAGATTGTATTATAGTGATGACAAAGAAAGGCATTGACATCCTAAGAAGTGAATATGGCATAAAAACAGACATAAAGCTTATACCTCATGGTTGAGTCCAGCCTAAAAGAAAAAACAAGGTTAGGTTATAAAGGTAAGATTATTCTTTCATCCTTTGGTATGATGAATCCTGGTAAAGGTTATGAGTATGTCATTGAAGCTCTGCCCAAAGTTGTTGAAAAATTTCCTAACCTATTATACATTATTGTTGGAGAAACCCACCCAAAGGAGTTTGGCTTACAAAAACATGTGAAATTTTACAATAAATATGTGAAACTAAGTGAGATAATAAAGTATCTCAAGTCAACTGATATCTATTTATGTTCTAATCTTAACCCTAATCAGATAACAAGCGGAACTCTTGTTTATGCCCTTGGAGCAGGCAGAGCAGCAATCTCAACACCCTTCCTGCATGCTAAGGATATCCTCACTCCTGAAAGAGGCATACTGATTAATTTTAAGGATAAGAATTCAGTTAGAGATGCAATTTTAAAAATCCTCTCAAATCCTGCTTTAAAGGGACTAATGGAAAAAAATGCTTACTCTTATACTAGGCATATGATATGGCCTAATGTTGCACTGTCTTACATGGAGGTATTTAATAAGTACTTGAACATCAAAGATAAATATGAAAAATCATTTCCTAAAATCAAGCTTAACCACCTTTTAAGACTTACAGATGATTTTGGAATATTTCAATTTGTGAATTATACCAAGCCCGATAAAACCGAGGGCTATACACTTGATGACAATGCAAGAGCTATGATAGTTTGTTGCATGCATTACAATAAATTCAAACAAGACTCTCAATTAAATCTTATAAAGACATATCTGGATTTCATCAAATATGTCCAGCAGAAGGATGGAAGGTTATTCAATTTTGTAGACCATAATAGAAAAATAAATCTTGACAACCGGGTAGATGATGCACATGGCAGGGCATTATGGGCTCTTGGTTTTTTAATATCTATAGATTTACTCCCAAAAGAATTGAAGAGTGAGGCTGAAGAGATTTTTAAAAAGGCATTGGGTATAGTAAATAAGATTAAGTCTCCAAGAGCAGTTGCCTTTATAATTCTTGGATTATATTTCTACAATAAAGCAAAACCCACATCTGAGATTATTCCCACAATAAAGATGCTGGCTGATCATCTGGTTTCTTTATACAATGATAATTCTTCTAAGGAGTGGAAGTGGTTTGAAACTTATCTTACTTACTCTAACAGTAAGTTACCTGAGTCCCTCTTTTATGCTTATTTAGTAACTAAAGATGAAAAATATCTGAATATTGCAAAATTAACATTGAATTTCTTGATATCTATAACTTTTGAAAATAATAGGTTTGCACCAGTTGGTCAGGATGGTTGGTATTTTAAAGACGGCCATAAAGCACATTTTGACCAGCAGCCAGTGGATACATCTTCTATGGTACAGACCCTTATCTTAGCTAAAGAGGTTACAAATGAAGAATATGATGAACACACTGGCGGTTGTCATGATGGTATTGGCAAGTCATCAATAAACCTTAATCAAGGCGCAGAATCAACCATATCCTATCTTATAGCAAGATTAAGCTTGGATGGTTATTATAGGAAAAATAAAGATATGAGATAATGTTACAGATAATTATGGAGATTATGGCAAAGACCTTTATTTCTATTTCAAAAAAGATTTAATTAAGTCAAAAAGTTCACCAATGTTTTTTTGAACCCTTTTGCAGAGTTGTTCTCTTATTGGCATCTGCCAGTTTATCACATAATCCCTCCAATCAGACCCTCTTAATTTAGATGAGTGTTGTCCAAAAAAAATCAGAACTTCTTTGTCATTTACATATCCTTCTTCATTTAGAACAATTAAATATGGAACTTCATGAAGGTATTTTCTTCTACAATACATATAGGCAAGCATTGTATGATGCCCATCGAATAACACAAGTTCATTTTCCTTAGTCTGGACCAATTTGATATTGGGTAAGTTGCTTGGATGAAGAATATCTTTTTCTGATTCTATTTGTCGAATCATACCCTTTATCTGCTGAACATCTTTAATTCCATCTTTGTTATGTAAATTTATAATCTGCCTTAGAGGGATTTTTTTACCTATTTTTTCTATTTTTAATTTTATTTTATCTGAAAAAATACTTTTTTCGAAAAAATTTACTGCATTGTATACGTCTTTAGCAGAAGCAGGAATGGTTTCTGAAAAGGTATTTACAGAATCAAGTGATTTTAGAGGATAAGATATTTTTATAATTTTATGATTCATTTTGTGACAATACTAGAAACTTAATTATATTTAATAAGTTTCCTATTTTAAATCTTTTGTTGAAAATAAGAAAATTTAGCCCGGTATGTTCTATGGCGAATTTTTGGGATTAGTTTTTTATAGACTATTTTTCCTAACCCTTCATTTTAGGGATTATATAAATTTGATTCATTAACAGAAATTGCCATATTATATTCAATCGGCTTCAGAACGCAAATTATAAATATTGAATTAATTTAAGGATGTATTATGAAAGCAATCGATACAGGCATGGGTGCTGCTTTTGCGAGAGCTATTGGAATGTTATATCCAAAAGAAAAGCGGCTTTTTGAAGATCCATATTGTGAAAAATTATTAACACCTTTTTACAAATTTTTTCTATTTCTTATGCGTTCGCCTAAAATATTTGATTTCCTTATAAAATTGGAGAAAAAAAGTACTCCTGGGAAGACGGGTTGGCTGTTTTGCCGTTTCCGTTATATAGATGATGTGTTAAAAGATAATATTGCAAAAAAAGAAATCAAAACCATAGTCAACTTAGGTGCTGGAATGGATTGCCGTACTTATTATATCCCAGGTGTGAAAAAAATCCGTTGCTTTGAAGTGGATCATCCATCAGTAATAGAAAAGAAAAAAGCAAAAATGAAAAAAATATTAGGAAAGCTCCCAGATCATATTGTTTATGTTCCAATTGATTTTGAGAAGCAAAGTCTTGATACTGAATTAAAAAAAGCAGGATACAATTTAACCCCTAAGACTCTTTTTATCTTGGAAGGAGTTACGCAATACATTTCAAAAGAATCTAATGATTGTACCATGAAATATGTAGCACAGGCTGTTCCTGGCAGTAAAATTGTCTTTACCTACATTCTAAAGAGTCTTATTGAAGGTAAAGACCTCAATGATATTGCAAAAAAGGGCATGTATAAATGGATGGTTAAAGGATTTAAAATATGGATTTATGGCCTGGACCCGGCTGAAATAGGTGATTATCTTTCAAAATATAACCTATCCCTTATTGAGGATATTGGATCAAAAGAGATGAAGAAACGTTATATGAAAAAGGTAAACCTTGGTTTAGACGTATTTGAAATTGAGAGAATGGCTCTGGCTGAGGTAAAAAAGTAAAATTCTAGCTTATCCTAAGAACTTATTCATACCTTAGCGCATCTATTGGCTTAAGTTTTGAGGCTCTATAAGCAGGAATAGCCCCTGCAATCATCCCAATTATTATTGAAAAAGAGAATGCAAAAATAAGCAATTCTGGAGTTAATGCTGTT
>JAFCBX010000005.1 GCA_017610505.1 Methanosarcinales archaeon
GTTATACTCATCAGCATGGCACTGGAAAAGATGATTTTTCTGGTGATGATTATGAGATGTGGGACGAAGATGATAATATATGGTTAACATATGAAGAGCAGTTTGAGAGGACTAATGCTGCTATAGATTTAATTGGTAAAGAGTTTAATATAACACCAAAAACATGGGAAACTCCACACTATAAAAGCAATGAAGATACTTATCTTGCAGCTAAAAATAGTGGTTTTATCTACAGCTGTGAAGGTGATAATAAAATATTCCCTAATCCATATGGTTATGAGAATATTATAAACAATAATTTATTAAATATTCCAGAAACAGCTTTTGATCTTCCTCAATCTGTACCTCAATCCTTTATTGACATGCATACACAGTATACATTACCAAGGTTAGAGAGAATTCACGGTGGTTATTTTATATTTTATCATAACAACTTTGATTCACAGTATAATGCTTTAAAACAGATTGCTGGTAATGTTTCTAAGATGGATTATTGGTTTCCAAATATTGATGAGTATGGTGATTGGTGGGTAAATAAAACAAGTATCGGTTTTGAATGGACGCATAATAAATCAAAGAGTCTTATGGAGGTTAACCTAGTTGGTATACTTAAAGATGTTACTTTACACTTTAGGTTACCTGATGGAAAAGCACTAAAAAATGTAACTGTTAACGGAAATTTAATTCCTGTGAAAACTGAAAAAATAAATGATATTCTTTATGTTTATGCTGTTTTTGATTTAGTAAATTCTGGGAATGTTAAGTTGTATTATACTGATGCTGATGCAATATCTCTGGATTTATCTTTGAATCAAGGATGGAATTTAATATCTATACCTTTAGAGTTAGATGATTGAACATTAGCAGAGGCTTTAGAGTCAATAGAAGGAAATTATTCCAAGGTTGTTGCTTATAACAGCTCTGATCCAGGTAATAAATGGAAAATATATGATCCAAATGATCTTCCCCATTCAAATTTAGAAAGTATTGACGAGAAAATGGGGATATGGATAAAGATGTCAGTGGATGATACATTGGTTGTTGAGGGATTAGAATTTGATACAGTTAACTTTACCTTAAAACAAGGTTATAACTTAATTAGTTATTCAAGTTTAAATGAAAATGATGTTAGTTATGTGTTTGGAGATGTTACTAGTGATGTAGAGAGTATTTTAGCTTATGAAAATGGTGAATGGAAGACTTACAGCCCATTAAAAGATGATGAATTAAATAGCTTAAAAATAATAAAGCCAGGTAAAGGTTATTGGGTTAATGTTAAGAGTGATACATCTTGGTTATTTGATGGCAAATTTAGATGAAAATCAATAAGAAAACCTTTTAGTTAAACAAACCTCTTAGCCATGCTTTCATTAATGTCAACCAGATTTTCCTTTGCCTGCATATGCCTAAACTTTTGGTCAATATCAAGATAAACCTCCTGATTAACATATTTCTTTATAACAGGGATTCCCTTTTCTATGAGGTTAATTATATACTCTCTGACCATGAATTCTGTCAGGCCAATCCTCCTAGAAATAGCCTTGTATGTTATTGGCCCTTTTTCCTCAGCCATTGTGTAAAGAGCCAAAAAAACCTCTTTCTCCCTTGTAGTCAGAAATATATGATTATGGGTTGGTTTTTTCTTATCATCCCTATTTTTCTCATTTGCAAGGTGTTTTATGAAGAGTTGTATCTCTTCTATTTTCTCATTCAATTTATCAATTTTTGAATCAATATTGCACAAATATTCATAATTAGCCTGGATTTCGTTAGTATTTTCATTAATAGAACCTAAATGCTCCTCAAATTCCTCTTTTATTGTATTGAAGGCTTTTTTAAGCCTTTTATTGACTGTAAGAAGTTCTTTGGAACCATTATTCTTTTTTCCATTGAATAAACTAAACTTAATCCATATCACCCCAGATAAATTGGATTAACTTGCTATCTTAAAAACTTTTCCAAAAATAACAAATTTTAAAAACAGAAACAGAATTTTTGTTACTAAAGCATAAAAAGGTGTACCATGATAAACTCAAAATCAAAACTGGCAGTTTTACTCTCAAAATTAGGTGTTTTTGAGGCTCCAAAACTAAAATCAGAGCAGTACACAACTGATTCAGAGATAGCAGCAGATGTTCTCTGGCAGGCATATTACTTAGGTGATATAACTAATAGAATAATAACAGATCTTGGCAGTGGCACTGGTATATTGGGCCTAGGCGCCTTATTATTAGGAGCAAAAAAGGTTTTTTTTATTGAGAATGACAAAGATTCGATTAAGATTGCCAAGGAAAATCTTGCTTTTATTGAGAAAGGAACTGAGACAAAGCTTTCTGAAAAAGCAATTTTCCTTAACCAAGACATTAATAATTTCAATGACAAGGTTGACGCAGTAATCCAGAATCCCCCATTTGGCACAAAACAAAAGCATGCTGATAAAATCTTTTTAGAGAAAGCATTTTCTCTTGCAAAGGTGATCTATAGTTTTCATAAGCTTGAAACAGAAAGGTTTGTAAACAAAATTTCAGAAGATTATGGCTTTGAGATTACTCACTTGTGGAAGTTTGACTTTCCAATAAAGGCAACATATGATTTTCATAAGAAAAAAATCCAAAGAATAAAGGTTGGATGCTGGAGAATGAAGAAAATTAAATAGAAATGTTTATAAATATTACAAAAACCCTTTTTTGAGGTGTTATTATGGAAATCAATGTCATTGAAGAAAAAAAGAACAGGTTAAGCTTTGAAATCAGGGGGGAGGGCAACACATTCTGCAATATCCTAAAAGATGAACTATGGAATGACAAGCACGTTACTATTGCAACATACACTATTAAACACCCATTGATTGGGATTCCATTTATGATTGTTGAGACAGATGGTAAAAGTCCAAGGCAGGCATTGGCAAGTGCTGCTGAGCGAATTGCCAGTAAGGCAGACAAACTTAGGAAAGAGTTTAAGAAAGAAATAAAATGACTAAGCCATCAGATGGCAAACTATTAGTAAAACTTGCAAGAGAATCTATTTCCTCATATTTCTTACAAAAAGAGCCAGATACAAGCGCTGTAAAACAATTTTCTGACAGGCAGGGAGTGTTTGTAACTTTATATAAAAATGAGCAATTAAGGGGGTGTATTGGCTTTCCAGAGCCTGTTTTTCCATTGTTTGAAGCCATAATTAAGGCAGCAAAATCAGCTGCTTTTGAGGATCCAAGGTTTCCACCATTGCAGAAAGAGGAACTAAAGCATATAAAAATTGAGATATCTGTTCTTACTGTTCCAACTTTAATTAAGGTAAAAAAGCCAGAAGATTATCTTAAGGAAATAAAGATTGGAAAGCATGGCCTAATAATAAGGTCAACTCATGGCTCGGGGCTTTTACTGCCGCAGGTTGCAGCAGAATATAAGTGGGGTGTTGAAGAGTTCCTTAGGCATTTGTGCGAAAAGGCCTGGCTAAAGCAGGATGCGTGGAAGGATACAAATAACCAGATTTACAAATTTCAGGCGCAGATATTTAAAGAATAAAATTTCTTAAGATTAAAATGGCCGTAGATAAGATATTAAAATTATACAAGAAAAAAATAGAACTTAGGCTAAAAACCTTTCTGGGCGAGAAAATTGCTGAAGCAGAGAAAATATCTGATTCTTCAAAAGAAATAATGCAGTACATAAAAGAGTTTAATCTCAGGGGAGGAAAGAGAATAAGATCAATATTAATTATAATGGCCTATAAATCTCTTGGCGGAAAAAACGAAAATGCAATAATTGATATTGCTGTGTCAGCAGAGCTAATGCAGTCATTCCTCCTGATTCATGATGATATAATTGATGATGATGACTTAAGAAGGGGCGGCCCAACCATGCATAAAATATATGCAGAGAAATACAAGAATTATGATAATCCAGAAAAATTTGGGGAAAGCATGGCAGTAATAGCAGGTGATCTTCTGGCATCCCTTGGAAATGAGATAATCTCTAAATCAGAGTTTGATGAGGAAAAAAAGCTAAAGTTATTGCAAAAGTTCAACAAGGTTGTAAAGCTGACTGGCTATGGTGAGATAATTGATATTTTGTCCGGCCTAAGAACTGATGTGAGAGAAGAGGATATATCAAAAATGCACAGGCTAAAAACAGCCACCTATACAATAGAAGGGCCTTTGCACATGGGTGCAATAGCTGCAGGAGCATCAAAAGAACAACTGAAAATATTAAGTGAATATGCGATTCCATTGGGTATGGCATTCCAGACAAAGGATGATATTTTAGGATTATTTGGCTCAGAGGAAAAGCTTGGCAAACCCGCTGACTCTGATATAAAAGATGGCAAAAAAACACTTCTTATTTTAAAGGCAATAGAAAACTCAAATAAGGAACAAAAAGAGTTCATTAAAAACGCCTTAGGAAATAAAAATATAACAGAAAAAGAGCTAATAAAAGTAAGAGAAATAATAAAACAAACAGGCTCACTATCTTATTCAGAAAATTTGGCAGAAAAACTAGTGAAAAAAGCAAAGAATGCAATAAAAAATTCTGATTTTGAAAAACAAGGCAAAGATTTCTTTCTGGAAATAGCAGATTACATAATCAAAAGAGATTACTAAAATGAAGAGAAGAAAAACAAGGGGTGTAAAGGTAGGAAAACTAAAAATTGGTAGTAATGCTCCAATAACTGTCCAGTCAATGTGCACCACACATACAAGAGATATAAATGCAACAGTAAGGCAGATTCAGGAGTTAGAAGAAGCTGGATGTGAGATAGTAAGGGTTTCTGTTAGTGATATGGATGAGGCAAAATCACTAAAGAAAATAAAGGAAAATATAAGCATACCACTTGTTGCAGATATTCATTTTGATTACAGGCTTGCATTGGAATCAGTTAAGTATGTTGATAAACTAAGGATAAACCCGGGAAATATTGGTTCTAATGATAAGGTTAAATTGGTTGTAGAACAAGCAAAAGATTATAATATTCCAATAAGAATTGGCGTAAATCTTGGCTCTTTGGAGAAAGAGATTATTAAAAAATTTGGCCTAACATCAAAAGCAATGGCTGAATCTGCTTTAAAGCATATAAAAATTCTTGAAGAGCTTGATTTTTATAACACAATTATTTCAATGAAAGCTTCTGACATTAAAAGAACTGTTGATGCTTACAGGATGATGGCCACTAAAGTTGATTATCCTTTTCATATTGGGGTTACAGAGGCAGGAACTGCTTATACTGGAACAATAAAATCATCAATAGGAATTGGTTCTCTTCTTTTAGATGGCATTGGAGACACAATAAGAGTATCACTTACGACTAATCCTGTTGATGAAGTCAGAGCTGGAATTGAGATTTTGAATTCCCTTAACATAAGAAAAGGCAGAACAATAATTTCATGCCCTGGCTGCGGCAGAACAGAAATAGATTTAATTGGATTAACAAAAAGTGTTGAACAGGCAACAGCACACATAAAAAAACCAATTAAGATAGCTGTTATGGGTTGTGCTGTCAATGGACCAGGAGAGGCAAAAGAGGCAGATGTTGGCGTTGCTGGTGCAAAAAACTTTGGAATAATCTTCAGAAAGGGAAAGGTTGTTAAGAAGGTAAAGAAAGATAAGATTATTAAAGCATTATTAGGGGAAATAAATAAACTATAGGTGGATTGTATGAAAACAACAGCAATAATACTAGCAGCAGGAAAGGCAAAAAGAATGATGGCTAATAAAAATAAACTATTCTTAGATCTACGAAAACCAATTTTAATACATGCAATAGAAGCATTTGAAAAACATAAACTAGTTAATGAGATTATAGTTGTTGTAAACAAAAAGGATTTAGAAGCTTGCAGCAAGATTGTTGAAAAAAATATCTTTAAAAAACTAAAGAAAATCATTGTTGGAGGCGAAACAAGACAGCAGTCATCATATAATGGTGTTATTGAAGCAGATTCTGATATTATCCTTATCCATGATGGGGCAAGACCGCTTGTAAAAGAAGATTCTATAACAAACTCAATCAGGGATGCCATAAATTATGGAGCATCTGTTATTTCAGTGCCTCTAAAGGAAACCATAAAAAAGGTTGATAAATGTTTTGTTAAAAACACCCTTGACAGAGATGCATTATGGATTGCCCAAACTCCACAAACATTCAAGGCAGATATTATTAAAAAGGCGCATGAAACAGCAAAAAGAGATGGTTTTTTTGGAAAAGATGATTCTTCATTAGTTGAAAGACTAGGTTATAAGGTTAGGATATGCATGGGGCATTATGAAAATTTAAAGATAACAACACCAGACGATTTGATAATAGCAAAGCATATATTTAAGAAAAATAATGGTGATTATTATGATTAGGGTTGGTATTGGCCAGGATTCTCATAGATTTATGAGAAAAGGCAAAAAAATGCTTGTTCTTGGTGGTGTAATAATCCCCGATGAAGAGGGCTTAGAAGGAAATTCTGATGGTGACGTTGTGCTGCATGCTATATTCAATGCACTGAGCCAGGCTATTGGCAAAAGATCAATAGGGTTTTATTCTGATAAGATGTGCAGGCAAGGAATTAAAGACAGCAGAGAATACCTCAAGCTGGCATTGAAGATGGTCAAAGGCAGTGGTTATAGGATAAATAATATTGGTATGATAATTGAGGCAAAAAAACCAAGAATTGAGCCATATGTTGGTGATATGAAGAAGAGTATAGCAGATATATTAATGATAACGCCGGACATGATTGGTATAACAGCAACTTCTGGCGAGGGCCTTACTGCCTTTGGCAATGGCATGGGAATACAAGTGTTTGCAATAGCAACTGTTGTTAGGTGTTAATATAATGGAACTAATCCAAAAAGCATACTCTAAAATAAACCTCTCCTTGGATATAATTAAAAGACTTGCTTCTGGGTATCATAAAATAGAATCCGTTATACAGGAACTTGAGCTGCATGATATAATTAAACTAAAAAAAATAGAGAAAGGCATAAAAATTAAGTGCAATATTAATATTTGTCCAGATAATGAAAACCTTGCTTACAAGGCAGCAGAGCTTCTTATTAAAAATTTTAAAATAAACAGTGGTGTTGAAATAACTATTGAGAAAAATATTCCTGTTGCAGCTGGATTAGGTGGAGGAAGTGCAGATGCTGCTGCAACATTAAAGGGCATGAATAAGCTCTTTAACCTGAATTTGTCAGAGGAGGGATTAATTGAAATATCAAAAAGTATTGGCATGGATGTTCCATTCTTTATTCTTGGCAGCACGGTTCACGCAACTGGCCGAGGCGAAAATGTCAAAAGAATAGAAACCCTAGCCAATAACATTTACTTTGTTTTAGCAAAACCAAATTTTAATATTTCAACAAAGAATGCTTATGAAAATCTTGATTATGAAAAAACAGGCAAACAGCTAAAAACAGCTGAAATGCTTAATGCAATCAGGGAAAAAGATATTAAAAAAATTGCAGACAATTTGCATAATGATTTTGAATATTCTGTCTGCAGGGAATATCCAATTATTAATGAAATCAAGCAAAAAATGATAGAAAACAAAGCATTAAATGCATTGATGTCCGGCTCTGGCCCAACTGTTTTTGGGATAACCAAGGAGAAAGCTGTTGCAGAAAACATACTAGATAGCTTGAAAAAAGACCCTTATTTTAAGAAAAATCTTGATTTTGTTTGTGTAACACAAACCCACATTGTTTATTAATTTAAAATTTACCTTTTTATAGTAGTAATAAATGAAAAGCTTTATAAACATAAATTATATTCTTCTGGTTTATGAATAAAAAACAACGTCAATACCTTTTTGGAAGATTATCTAATAATTTGGACATTGTTTACTCCTGTTTTAGTGGGCTTTTAGGTTATGATTTAATTGGGAATATTTTGAATTACCAAAACATGGAAAACCCAGAGCCACTTATTATTGCTGAAGGTATTTTGATGATACATTGTGGTGTTAGATCACTTAGGTTTGGTTCATTACATAGGTTTTTATCATCAATTATAAATTATGAAATTAAAACAAACAAATCAAAATATCCTCTTGAACACAGCAAAAAAGTGATTATAGATGACTCAGATGGACTAGAAATATTATTGAATAGAACAGCAAGAAAAGAAGACTCAGAGTGGGGAACTCTGTTAAATGCTTATGATGACAAAGGCAGAGCAGTTATCTATAAAATATCAGATCCCAAGGTATTAAAAAATTTTAAAATTCCTGGCAAAAAATTAAATGGTAAAACTTGGATGTGTTTTAATAAAGCCAAAGCAAATGAATTAGGTTACAATGGGTGCCACCATTATCATCCTATTAATGAGTGGGATAATTTTGAGATTAATAATTTTGATAGACTTTCCGTACCCAACTGGATAAATCTATTAACTTTCAACCTGCCTGAAGGACCAGAAATCATAGGGTATAATAAAAAGTTTGTTTATATCCCAAAAAATAAAACTAAGAAAGAATTATTTCTGGCAAGTCCAAAAGAGATAATGGAATACTTAAGTTAATTCTTAATTTTTTAATCAAAACTGGATAATTTTAAGAAAGATTTATAAAAAGATTTTTTTAATAACAATAACATAGATTAATTGGTGAAATTATGAGAGTTATTTGTGCAGAAAACATGGGATTTTGTTTTGGAGTCAAGAGGGCATTGGATATGGTTTTAAATGAAAGAAATGCTTATACATTAGGGCAATTAATACACAATCCGCAAGTAGTTGAATTGCTTGAAAAAAGAGGAATAAAAGAAATAAAATCAATTGATGAGATTGAAAACGGAACATTGATTATAACTGCCCATGGTACATCAAAATCAAATATTATAAAGGCAAAGGAAAAAGGCCTTAAGATAATTGATACAACATGCCCCCTTGTAAAAAGGGTTCATGAGCTTGCTGGGGAGTTTGACAAAAAAGGATATAAGATAATTCTATTTGGTGATAAGGAACATCAGGAAGTTAAGGGGACTGCAAGCAATGCAAAAGATGTTACAATTGTAAATTCTGCTGAAGAAGCAAGGAAATTGAAATCTAATAAGGCCGGTTTATTATCCCAAACAACACAGTCACTAGAAAAGTTTAATGAGATTGGTGATATATTAAAGAAAAATATTCCTGACTTAAAAGTTTTTAATACAATATGTGATGCCACAAGGAAAAGACAGGATTCAGCTTTAAAGCTTTCCAAAAAGGTTGACTTAATGATTGTTATTGGTGGTTATAACAGTGCTAACACAAGAAGATTAAAGGAGATATGCAGCAAAATAGTTGAAACAAAACATATAGAATCTGATGAAGAGCTTAATAAAGAATGGTTCAAAAACAAAAAAACAATTGGCTTAACAGCAGGGGCATCAACACCTGGTTGGGTGATTAAGAGAGTTAAAGATAGAATAGAAAAGTATTAATTTATTTTCCGAAGCGCCTTTCTCTGTTTTTATACTCCTCAATAACCTTGATTAAATCTTCTTTCTCAAATTCAGGCCATGCCTTTTCAAGAAAAAACCATTCTGAATATATTGACTGCCATGGCAGAAAGTTGCTTGTTCTTCTGTTGCCGCCAGTTCTTATTATAAGGTCTGGCTCTGTATTCAAGTAAAGGTTTTCTGAGAATGTTTCTTCATTAATATCCTTTATCTCCAGCTCTTTGTTCTTAACTTTTTCAGCAATCTTTTTCACAGCATCAACAATTTCCTCTCTACCACCATATGCAAGGGCAATGTTAACCTTATAATTATTGTAGTTCTTAGTTGCATCAACAGCTTTTTTTATTGCTTTCTGCACTTTTTCTGGGAATAAATAACGCCTGCCAATCACACTTATCTTAATTTTGTATTTATGGACATCCTCATTTGTTAATAGTTCATTAAATGCCTTTTCAAAGAGATTCATAAGATAGTCAAACTCTTTTTTAGGCCTGTTAAAATTCTGCATAGAGAAGCAGTAAAGTGTAATTTCCTTAATATCTAGTTCTTTGCACCATTTAAACAGTTTTTTAAGCTTTTCAAAGCCCAATTCATGGCCCTTCCATGGCTCTAGCATAAGCCTTTTTGCAAAGCGCCTGTTTCCGTCTAAAATAATTCCAATATGCTCTGGATTTCTGCCCATACAAAACATAAAAAACAGGTTATTTATAAAGGTTTTTGTATAATTGATAATTTTCTAGTTTTTAGTAAAAGATTTTATTTTATCTATAAGATTATTTGTTCTTTCTAGACCTTTCTGATAACCTAATAATTCATATTGGTATTTTATCATTGCCAAAGGATTTCCTATAAGATATTTAAGCCTTGTATCAGCTCCTTCAATTCTTCCTGTTTTCTCTCCATATGCAATCTCTTCCCCGTATTTTTTAATTTCTTTATTTAATATGTTTACTGCAAAATAGAACTTGCTGTTTATCTGGCTCTTGAACTCACTTAGCTCATGAATATATTCATTTAGTTGGATTTCAAGTCTTTTCTCACCTCCCCACTCTGAATAAGAGTATAGGGTATTCTTTTTATTGATTATTTCCATAAGAAGGGAAATCTCTTTGTTTTGCAGTCCAAGCTTAAATATTGGTTTAAGCTTTTTTTCTAGCTGGTTAATCTTGTATTTATCCTGGATTATATTGTTACCTACCTTGTTTAACAAGTTAATATAATCGCTTTTTACACCTTCAATTTTTTGTTCAATTCTTTTTGCTTCAAGTGCATTTTTATTGTTTCTAAAACATTCATATGAGTGTCTTATCTGTTTATTTCTTGAAATCAGGCTTTCAAGCCCTTCAATCGTGCCTGGTTTTTTCCAATTGTTACTATAAAAAAAATCCTTTAATTTCTTGAATTCGTAATCTGCTTCCTTAACTTCAGAATTTATTTTTGTTTTTATTTTATCTTCAAGTTTAGCAATATTTCTAAGCATAGAAACTGCATTCTTACTGAAATATTTGTCATTTTTCCAATATTCATATCTTTTTTCATATTTATTTAATTCATAGAGGATTTTGTAAACAGAATCTATTTTTTCTTTTTGTGGGTTGCTGTTAAATGCTAGTTCTATAATTTTGTTATTTTCCTCAAGCTTTTTCTTTAATACACTATAATCTTTAATAAAGTTGTTGAGATATTCAGGATTTTTTACATGGTTTTTTGGAAAACGGATTATTTCTCCCTCACTAGCAATTGAGTCAAAGTTTTCATCTAAGTTTTTGTTGAACTCAACTATTTCATCTAAATTATCTGTGCTCCAACAAACCTTTTCTGTTATATTGATTAATGTTTCATTCTTGCTTACTTCATAGTACATTGAATGCTCAAATATACTATCTTTTCTTTTTTTAAAAGCATATGCTCCAAATATGCTTAGACCAATAACGCTGCATACTAATGTTGCTGCAATGAACTTCTTAAGACATCTTCTAAATTTAGTTATCCTTAATTCCTCATAATTTATCTCTTTGTTTATGTAATCTAACAGATTTTTTGACTTTTTTTCTGTTTCATTAACTACCTTTTCTAAATCTTCATTATTTTTTTCCATTTGCCTTAATCAGACATTTAGCCCCCTCTTGATTAAACTAAACTGATTAGTGTAATCTATTGCTTTTTGCTTAGCTAGTTCTAATTTTTTCTTCCTGTTAAAAAACCCAGAATTTTTTACATCATTACTTAATATACCAAGATTATCATTGATTAATTGAAAACCGGATATTACCCTGCTTTCCAGCAAGTTTGTTAGTTTTTCTAACTCTTCTTCATAGTTTAGAATCAAGTCTTTTGTTTCATCATATTGAGAAAATGATTTTTTGGTTTCAATTTTGTTTTTAATTTCAACTAGCAGGTTAATTTCCTGTTTAAGGATACTTTTCTCAAATACATTTTGAATTTTTTTATTATAACCTTTGATTTCTTCTATACAAGAACTTAGGTAATTTCTCTCATCAATTATTTTTTGGTAATGCTCTATATCAAAACCTATTTTTTTTTCCAAATCAATTATTTTTTTTGATCTTTTGTCTCTTATAGAATTTAAAATATCATAAAACTCTTTTAGTTTATTCTGCTTTTCTTTTAAAGTGTTTATACAGTGAATTGACTTCCATTTGCCTGATGAAAAATCCTCTTCAGTAGTTTTATAATCAAGATATTGTTTTTCAATTTCCTTGTTTATTTCTCTTTTGACATAATCCTTTATAAGTTTAGAGTCATTAAGACCTTGATTTAGTATTGAGCTCAGCTCATTATCACTTTTTATAATTTTATTTGTAACTAAACCCTTGTTTAATTTTTCAGGATTAAGATATAAGTCAAGATAGGATTCAACCTCTTTGCTTATTTTAAGAAGGTGCTTGATTTTTTCACATCCAAACTTATTCAGTGTTTCAATAACATTGTTTCTAAATCTTTTGAAAAAATCATCTAAAACCAGAATATCTTTTTTAACCATCTTAAGTTTTTTATATTTCTGGTATAAGCCTGAGAACTCAATCCTGCTGTTTTTAGCTATTAATTTAACCCTTTTCTCTAATGATTTTTTGTTGTTTCTTTCAATTTTTATTCACCAGGTTATTGAGAATTATAGAAAACCTTATTGAACTCTAACTCAACTGTTGGACTTAGTTTGGAGGTATCATTCATTATCTCACTGCTTAGATTTACTTTTGTATTATCCCTAATTTTATATTGGTCTTTAAATTCATATGGCTTTAAAGAACCATTTTGGCCAACATTCTTCAAGCATTCTACATCATACTTATACCCAATTTTTCTAAGATTATACTGTCTGTCTTTCTGGATTTTGGTTGTTGCAGGCCTTTCGTTAGCAGCATATACAATTTCCCACAAATCAGGCCTACGTGTTTCCTTATCCATTAAACTCCAAAGAGAATCTCCTTTTTCAATAATAAACTCGCTATCCTTATTTTCTTTAATATATTCTATTCTGCTTGTTGTAGGAACATAATTAATATTACTTTTTCTATGAACATAGTTTGAAGCTCCGAACCCAATCATAAAAGATAATACCCCAACTAAACCATAACTTACTATTTTTTTAATATTCTTTTTAAAGAAATTGCCTGTTCTGGTTAAATAATTCCTGAAAGTTCTTTTATAACAATTTGGTTTATCAGCAATATTTTCTGATTCTTTTTTTTCAGGATTTTTTATTGCACCTAAGCTACCTTCAACTATTTTTCCGATTGTTTGTTTCTTGTTTTTATTATATGTTTCATTCTTTCCAAATAATTCTAACTGGACGTAATTTTGCTTCTTATTTTTCTTTTTTCTTCTCCATCTTACAGTCCTTCCTTGCATTTCATATTTGTTTAAGATATTATAAAGTGTTGAAATACAGAAGTTCTTAGTTTTTGAGCCATTTTTTTCTCTGTTTTCATTGAATTTTCTGCATATATCTTTTACTTTTATATCTTTCCTGCTATTGTATAAATCAAAAATCCTTG
This sequence comes from Methanosarcinales archaeon, assembly GCA_017610505.1. GTDB lineage: Archaea > Nanobdellota > Nanobdellia > Woesearchaeales > CG1-02-33-12 > CG1-02-33-12. The sequence goes on from JAFCBX010000005.1 coordinate 13,442, forward strand.
TCCTATCATAATCAGACAATCTTCTACTTTGATAGTTTTCTTTGGTTTGCTCTTCTTTTACTATTTTATCTAATGTTTTGTTATTCTCTTCTGCATTTCTTTTGTTTGTATTTGCAGAACTATCTTCCCCTTTTTTTAATTTATATTCTAAATCCTGTTTATTATTATTTTCTATTATCTTGCCCACCATTAATTTATTTCTAATGCCTTAATATGATGAATCATTGTTTATATTGATTTTTGAGAAAAAAGATTTGTTTTTCCGCGATTTACGTAAATCTTTAGTTATAAAACATAAATCTTCCAATTTTTAGGTATATTACTTAATTACCCTTAAGCAATTCGTTTACATTGTTTTCCAAATTCTCAGCAGAGTTGTAATGAGCATCTATAACATTGTTTGCTATCTGCCTGATTCCACTATTTGTTTTTAAGTAATAACTGTTAATAACATTTGGATTGCCTGCAATTCGTGCCATCTTGCCTATACTTTCATTTACTATTGTATGTAGCTGTCCTGAGTATTCTCCTAACAAACCAACAGATTCATATAATGCTTCTGTAATTTTGCCTTGTTCTACAAGAATATCCCACTTTTTTTTAGTATTTCTTACATATTCTACTATGCATCCCGTTTTTTGATTGACTATTTCACATATATGTACCCCTGTTCTAAGCAGGTTTTCAATGTCTCCAAGAGCCCTTTCTTCTTTTCCGCTATCTTTTATATAATTAGCACAAAGGACTTTTCCTTGTTCCATCTCCTTTAACTCCCTCTCAAGGTTTGTTACCCCAAGCTTAATAGTTGCATAATGCTTGTCTCCTTGTTTCATTGATTCAAACTCTTCTTTTGCCTCTAAATAAAGCTTACTTTTTAGTTTAAGCTCTTGTTCAAATGTTTTATATCTATCTGTATTACTTCCAAAATTCTTGATTACTTTATTTCTGTAATTAACTAACTTATCAAGCTCATTCCTTGAATAGATAATTACCCTGCTTAGGTTAGAATTAATGTTCTCTATTACATCTGACTCCATATTAAATATATCTTCTATGGAATATGCCTCCTTATGTAAAATCTTTGTCTTGTAGGCATCTTTTATTCTTATAAAAATCTTATGTAAAAGAGGTTTTCCCGCAATAAGCTTATTGTTCATCATCATGTTTAATTTTTTTATTTTTTTGAAATTATCCTGAAATCCAACAAATCCCTGAGTATTGCTCACTCCTGACAATTCACCATAACCCCCCCGTATAATATTTATCACTGAACCATCTCTTAGTTTCTCTTTTTTTGGTCCATTACTACTATTTTTGAGTGCCCCTGCTATCTGAAGTTTTTTAATAAGGCCACTTGTATCTGATTTTGAATCATAGATTTCTCTCCTCTTTATTTTTTTTATTAAATCCTCATCCATTTTCTCACCTTTTTTAATTTTTTATTGCTTTTTTATCCATTTGAGAATATAATCCTAGGTTTTTCTCAAGATCACTGAAATGTGAAATATTATCCATAACTTTTTTATCTATGGTCTGGTAATAAGCAGGTTTTGTGTAACTAATTTCTTTTTTTATTTCCTGATTTATTGCTGTATTCTCGCACCCACCAGCCATATAATACCCTAATGAAAATATCAGGAAGTATTTCATTACCTTAAATCCAAATCTGATAAGACCCATTACTGCTCACCTTCCTTCAGATAATCATTGATTTTGTTTTCAAGATTTTTGTACAATTCCCTGACTTTTGGCTTTTGTTTTTCAGCAAAATCTACAATTTTTTTGTAACTGTCCACCACTTTTTCATCCATCAATGGTTTTATTATCCTAAACTTTCTTTTGTTTGACATCTCGCTTATTCTTTTCTCAAGAAGTTCGTCGCTGAACATGTCTGCTATCTTATTATCATAATTATTTTCAATGCCAATTTTGCTTATATCCAAAATATAATCCTTAAACTCTTCAGGGTTTTCTCTCATAATTCCTTTTGTATAATCCAAAAGCTCGTCAATATTTTTTCCAGCAATGCCATACATTGGCTGTTCTTGTTTTTCAGTAACCACAACCACTTTTTCTTGTACAACTGGTTTTGTTGCCTTTGTTCTTGTGCATCCAACAGCAAAACATCCTGTTGTTGCAATTGCTCCACTCAAAATTAAAATCCCAATAGTTCTTTTCAAGCCCATCTTAGGATAACATCAGCATTTATTTTTAATAAGCGTTTCAGAAAAAAAAGATTGAGATTTTTGTAATTTTTGTAAATAATTGTAGAATAAGTGTAAATTTTTTGGAGAATTGCAGTTTAGAAATTCCTAGGCCTTGTTTTTATTTTGAGCTATAAAACAATAATAATCCCTGCTGTCTTTCCAGATTTTGAGAATTTTGAAATTATGATAATGTTTTTTTATAAATTTTTTATTATAGATAAAGTGAGCCAGCCCTTTCTCATTACCTATTGTTGGAACATATGTTCTTGGAGCTATTTTTTTAGCTGTCTTGATAAGATAATCCCTAACCTTGCTCTTGGAAATCCTTCCGCTAAGGGTTATAAAAACAAGTCCTCCTGGCTTCAGCACCCTCCCAATTTCTTTTATTACCTTTTTTATTTCACTGATTTTACCATGCTGCAAAACTTGAACACTTACTACAGCATCAAAATAATTAGTCCTGTAAGGCAGTTTGTTAAAAATATTTCCAATTTTCAGATTGATTTTCAGATTTTTTTCTTTTAGCGTTTCCTTAATAATCTTCAGTCCCTCTGGTGCATAGTCTATTCCAAGGGTTTCAAATCCTTTCTCTACCAGATAAATTAGATTTCGCCCTGCCCCACACCCTAAATCAAGAATTCTCTTAACTTTATTTTCTTTAAAAAGCTTCATTACCCTATTCATATCCTCATGGGGCTTTAGTATATTGTAATGACTACAATTTATTCCCTCTTTTTTGTATATCCTATTCCATTGAAGCATTTAATTTATTATATTTTGGTTCTATATAATCTTTTCTAAATCCAAAGAGAAGAGTTTATTTTTTGTGTGACTAAATTAGTACTTAGATTGACAGCACAAACCAGGCAAAAGCTTTAAATAATCTAACCAAAGAGCTAAAACCATGATAGAACTGGAAAGAACATACTTAGCAAAATATCTTCCTAAAGAGCTAATGAACTGCAACTCAAAGGAAATTATTGATATTTATATTCCAAAATCAAGTGTTCACCCTACACTAAGAATCAGAAAAAATGGCAGTGAATATGAAATAACCAAAAAAGAGCCAGTTAAGGGAAATGATTCTTCTCATCAAAGAGAACAAACAATTATTCTTACAGAATCTGAATTCAGAGAACTCGCACAGATAGACGGAAAACGAGTTAGTAAAATAAGGTATTGTTATAATTATAATGGCAGAACAGCTGAGATAGATGTATTTCAGGGCCCTTTAAAGGGATTAGTTGTTGTAGATTTTGAATTCAAAGAAATAGGGGAGAAGGATTCTTTTGAAATGCCTGATTTTTGTTTAGCAGATGTAACGCAGGAGAAATTTATTGCTTTGCTGGTGGCATGCTTTGCGGAAAATCCTATGAAGACATTGAAAATGACTTAAAGAGGTTTAATTATTCTAAATTATTTTTAAATCCAAAACTATAAAAACAAAAAGAATTTTTTAAATATAATGAAAGAAATAACTGATGAAAAGCTGGAGAAGTACTTTAATATCACAGGCCAAGCCTTGAAAAAAGCCAAAGACAACATAACAAAAGATGATTCAAAGAAGGATTCAGCAATTGAATTTCTTGACATGGCCCAGCGTTACTACAAAGATGCCAAATACTTCAAGGAAAAAGATGATTATGTGAATGCATTCGCGGCCTTAAGCTATGCACATGGCTGGCTTGACGCTGGAGCAAGAATTAAGCTGTTTGATGTCCATGACTCTAAATTATTTACTGTTGATGATTAATTTTTTCTATAATTTTTATTAAAAGAACAAGCAATAATGACAAAATAAATGCAACCACAATAAACCTTATAAAAAACTCCCTAAAGAAAGATTGCTGGTAAACCCTAATCATTAATGAGCCAAAACTAAACTGCCAGTTGCCCTGGGGAAAAAGGACTATGTGAAATAATTTAAAAAAACTATTAAAAAATAGTGAAGCAATTAAAGAAAACAAGGCAATTAAAAACATTATTAATGCAGCTTTTTTAAAGTGATTAAGGTGTATTTTCCTTTTGTAAATCAATACAAAAAATCCAATTAATAAAGCAGTAAAAAGAAACTCTTCAAATATAATCAACCTTTTAACATCTGCCATGTGTGATTTCTCATCTTCACTGAAATCAACGTTTAATTCATTGCTAAAGCCAGTTATGTATTTTGTTACATTCCTGTCAATTTCTAAATGACTTGGATTGTCTGAATATTTTTTTATAAGCGAACCATGAAAAGAAGCTGAATAAAGATAACAGTTAAAAGAGCCAAGGATGATTATAAAAGCTATTAATAATGAAATTAAAAAATCTTTTTTTATTTTTTTAGATTTAAGCATTAAACTCATAGCCTCCAAGGGAAACAAGATAAACAACATTATTCAGATATTCCTGATTTTCAACTATGTGCTTTGGCGGCCACCCCCATTTTAATGTGATTCCTATATTTTTCATCAATTTAGTTACATTAACACCATGTGCTTCTGGTGACGAAACAATTTTTGTTAATTTATTTTCTTTAGCTGCCTTAGCTTGCTCAGTACCATGTAATTTTCTTGCCTGTGGCTGCCAGATTCTTGGATTATACCACTGCCTTGGATGTTCTGACCATTCAGGATGATTTATTCTCATTCTTTCTGCAAATTCACCTACATTAAACTGTGTATAAATAATATACAAATCTTTTTCAAAATTAAGAACTCCATCAATTAGAGGCTGGTTTGGTGGGCACCCCTCTCTTTTGCCGTAATTTGGACAGCCATTTGAGTGTTTATAATATTCGTTTTTACAAAGATCTTGTATTTCCTCCTTATATGGAATTAGTTCTGGTTCTATTTTTTTAATCATTTTACTGGTTTTTCTCAATCATTGGGTATGTTCCAGGAAGCATGAAAACCTTTTCTGTTTTTACTGCAAGGCCTCTTTCACCAAGCATTTCCTCTGAATCCAGCTTTGCATTTCCATAGCAGATAAGCTCTCCTTTTAATGTCATTACAGCAACAATATCTTCTTTCTCTATTCCTGACTCAAGCTCTGAGATTCCAGGCACATTAAGATTTGCACCATGGCATAAACTGTCAACTGAGCTGTCAAGAACATATATTTTTGGAAGGTGTTTTACAGCATTTTCAATTGGCTGCATGCAATAATGCAGGTATTTTTCATTTCCCTGCTCATAATAATAAAAAGCGTCTGTCAAGTCCTGTAAAGTAACTAATGTATTTTCATTGAAAGGCCCTACTTTTGTCCTCCTTAGCTCAGCCATATGAGCACCACAGCCAAGCTTTTGGCCAATATCATGTATAAGCTTTCTTATATATGTTCCTGCCTGGCAGCCAACCTTAAATAAGACATCCTTGCCTTCAATTTCCATAATATCAAAATAATATACTTGCCTTTCCCTTAATCTCCTTTTAACAGAGCTTTTTATTGGCGGCATCTGCATTATCTTGCCTACAAATTCATTGCATACCTGATAAATCTCATGCTCTGGAATCTCCTTGTGTACATGCATCAATCCAACATATTCTTTTCCTGCCTTAAGCAATGTCTGCACTATTCTCGTTGCCCTGCCGGTTGCTATTGGCAAAACACCTGTAACACCCGGATCAAGAGTGCCAGAGTGTCCTGCCTTGCTTATATTAAGGATTTTCTGCAAATAAGCGCTAACCTGATGTGATGTAGGACCTGGGGGCTTATCAATATTTACAATGCCATAATTTATTAGCTCTTTTACAGACCTTTTATCTGGCTCGCATCCAAATTTTGATGAAGTTACAGATTTCCTTCTAACCAGAATCTTTCTTTTAATCTTTTCAAAAGGCAGTAAATCTTTTTCCATACCGAGAAAGAGTTTTTTGTTATTTAATAAGCTTTTGCTTTAATGAAATTTCTCTATTAAATACTCTTGGTTTGTATGTAATAACCAGCACCCAAATCAAAATATTCAATTACCCTGCCCATTATTTCATATGCTTTGTCCTTGTAATAAACAATCTGCCCTTTATTATACTTTTTGTTTTTATCCTTAGGAAAAAACATAGCTTCTTCTTTTTTTCTAATAAACTCTACTCTTCCTTCCAGGTTCTCTTTTTTAAGAATCTCTTTTTTCATTTAGGTTTCAGTCAGAACTCTTTTTTACTTTTAATTTTTCTTCTTTAACTGCTTTTTTATCTTCTACTGGTTTCTTTTCTTTACTCTTTGTTCCCTTGGATTTTTCTTCTGTTTTCTTTTCAGGTTGTTTTTCTTCTTTCTTTTCAAGCTGCTTTTTTTCTTCTTTTTTAGGTGTTACTTCCTTTTTTTCTTTTTTCTTTACTGGCTTTTTCTTTTCTTCCTTTGGCTTTTCAACAGGTGCTCCTACAAGCTCAGCTTTAACTAAATCATCATCATATTTTTCAGCCTTTACTTTAACCTTATGCGGTGGATTTTTTATTCCGTGCTCCCAAACTTTCAGGTTTAGATATTTTCCAATTTTGATATTATCAGATTTCATATGCTTTGCTAAGAATTCTTTTAAAGCTTTGATAGTTTTTTTTGCCCTTTTGTATTTTGGAGCTTTCTGGAATTCCTTTCTGAGGGGGATTATATACTCTCTTTCTAACACAACTTTTGATTTTTCCTCTTTCTTTGCCATTTTATGCCTTTGTCTTTGTCCTTCTCCAGGATCTCTTTATCTCAGTATGCCTGCCAGGATGGACTCTTCTTCCCTTTCCATAGATTTTCATGACTGTCCAGAAAGGGGCCCATCTAGTCTGCTTGTGCAGTCTTGCAAGCCTTAGTTTCCTGCTTAAATGTTTGTATGTTGCCATTTTATTTCCTTATCATCTTAAATTTGTGTTTTTTTGGCTGTAATCTCATTAAAAGGTTTTTTAATGCGTCATCATCAACTGTTTTTATCTGGCCAGACTGTATTGCCTGACTCAATAAAACAAGCAGCTGAATTGCCAGCTCAGGATGTGCTGTTTTTAGGTTGCCATATCGTTCCAATGCTTTTTTTGTTAATACTTTCTTAACCAAAAGCTCGAGTTGAGCAATCTGTTGCTGTACTTGTGCTTCTCCTGAATTAGCCTCTTGTTGTTGTCTTTGAAGTTCATCAAGTTTTTTCTTTTTAAGTTCCTCAATATCATTCATTTTGTTTTTTTAGCTTTTTCTGCCAGCTCAGCAGCAGTTGGAACTTTGTCTTCTTTTTTTGCTTCAGCTTTGCCTTCTGGTTTACCAGCCTTTGGTTTCTCTTCTTTCTTAGGCTCTTCTTTTTTCTCTTCAACCTTGTTCTCTGCTTTAGCTTCAGCAGGTTTTTTGATTTCCTGTGATTGTTTAATTTTGATATCCTGTTTTTTTACTTCTGATTTTTTCTCAACTTTTTCTGTTTTTTGAGCAATCGGTTTTTCTTCTTTTAACTTTTCCTTAACATCTTTAGGTTTTTTCTCAATTTCTTCAGATTTTTTGATTGTTTTTTCCTCTGGTTCTTTATTAACTTTCTTTATTGGTTTCTTTTCTTTAACTTCAGCAGGCTTTTTTGGTATTGTTTGTGGTTTTTTGCCGGAGATTTGGGCAGCAACCTTATCAAGGAGAGATATTCCTTTTGGACTGATTATCCTTCCTTTATGAACCCCTTTTTCTGCTTTTTTAACAAGCTCTGCTTCTTCAAGCTGTTGTAATATTAATCTTATTATTTTTCCAGAACCACTGTAAAATTTCTCAGGCTTAACGCCCCTATTTTTTTTGCCGCCATATTTTGTTCTTAGCTTTGAGACACCAATTGGTCCAAGTTTATGGATTGTTCTTAATATGGCAGCAGCTCTTACATGCCACCAATCATCTCTTGAAGGAGACCTCTCCTTATGAGCGCCTGTCTTAACAAACTCTGCCCATGCAGGGGGCTTCATAGAAGGTACTTTTTTTAGTTCTAAGGCTATTTTTTCTATTAATTCGTTCTGAGGAACATTATAAATGTCTTTCATTAAAATCACTCCATTATTCAACTTTCTTATTTAAAAACAACGGCTTAAAAGTTCTTAATTAGCTTTTTAAACAAATTAGTTTAAAATAGAACCATTAAACCTATTAAATAAACCTTATTTAATATTATTCTCTAGAAAACCAGAAAAGGAGGATTATTTAAAAAGCTTGTGTTTGTTAATTAAATGTGTTATCCTTTTATTATAAAATAATTTGCTTTCTCATTTATTAAACCCCCAGTTTTATCTCCCTAATAATTCACCTTAGGGAAATAGTTTTGGGATAACACAATTTAGTGCTAAATAGAAAGATTTAAAAAGGAACCCCCATCCCCAAACATATATCGGGACTTTTTGACTATTTGTCGGTAAGGTTTTTTAGGCAATTGTTTTTTTGTTTCTGAGGAGAAATTTAATCAAGATTATACAAATGGTAGATTATAAAATAATTAAGCATTGCAGATTGTGCAGGAAAAGATTTGTTGTTAATAAAGGAGAATCAAAAAGAATTTATTGCGATGAGTGCAAACTAAAAATTGAAAATCAGGATAATCAGGATAACGATATGGAGGAAGTAAAATGAGCTGAAGATGGCAAGGAGTATTTTGTCCACCAATCAGGGATTCAGGAAGGAGTCACACTGCAGGAAAACGATTCAGTAACCTTTGATGTCGAGCAAGGAGACAGAGGACCAAAAGCGGTCAACGTTAACAAAGAATAAATAAAATAAATAGATTTTTTACTTTTTTGTTTATAAAACAAAATACTTTTGTGAAAGGTAGAAAAGGCATTTGATCAATCTAATGAACACTTCGCTTTTTCTGAATAATCTATTATTGAGGTAGAAAATGAATGCATTTAATAGCTTTAAATTCAGCGATGAATTAATGGAATCAATTGAAAAACTTGGGTTTGATAGCCCTACTCAGATACAGAGCAATTCAATACCCTATATACTTCAGGGCAAGGATGTAATAGGGGAATCTGAAACCGGTTCAGGCAAGACACTTGCTTTTGGCTCAGGAATAGTTGAAAAAACAATTCCTGGAAATGGGCTTCAGGCGCTGGTAATAACGCCGACAAGAGAGCTTGCAGAGCAAGTCAAGAAAGAATTAAAGAAGATTGCAGTAAACAAGAAACTAAACATAATTTCTGTTTACGGAGGGGTTGCAATAAACC
>JAFCBX010000056.1 GCA_017610505.1 Methanosarcinales archaeon
CCCCACATAGTTGAACCACTTAACCCAAAGATTATATTCTTCGAAGATGTTACAGCCCTTGATGTATTTCTTAAAGTACCTATATCCTTAAGTTTTATGTAATTGAATTTTATAATATTGCTATCTTTAATTAATAGCTGGAAGTTATATTCCTTAGGGATTATACCTGGAAAAATAGTTTCTGTAAAATTGCTTGCTGTATCATTCATATCCCTATAACAGAACTCGCCTATCTGCTCTAAAATAGTATTTTCCGGATTTGTTATGTCACCTTTCTCTATTAACTCATAAACATATTTATTGTCACTTATTTCATACACTTTTATTGATGATACTGTATCCATCAAATCCTGTGATAGAGAAGCTATCTGCATCTCATAGGGCCTATTTGTACCGGCAAAAAGCACTAGTACAATGCCTATTGCTATAACTCCAGTTGCAATGAAAGCGTCTAATGTAAAAAAATATGCTTTTTTTTTCATTGTTAGTATTTTATTTAGTATTTAAGTTATTTTTTTAAGTTGATAGTTGCAAGGGAATAAAGTATTCTTATTAACTGCAAGCTATTCCCCCTATATACACCCGGCTACTGCCTATGCCAGCCCTTTTTGTGCTTTCATTTATGTAAATTATGTTTCCCTCATCATCCTCAAAATGTATGCAGAAATCCCCTCTTACGCCAAGCTTTTTCTTAAGATTTTCATAGTCTTCTTTAGCCAAATCATTTAGTTTGTTTTCATCAACTATCCTTCCCACAATAATGCTTAAGCTCTCTTCTGGTTTTGAGGATATCAGGATATCCTGGATATCTTCACCCTCTCTTAGAAGTTCATCTGCTTTACTGGTTTCTGATGTCAGCTGGATAATATAAAAAAAGCTCATTATTACAATAATAAACATTCCTGTTGCCACCATCGCATCCAAAGACCAAGTTTGTGCTTTTCTCATCCAAAACCCCTTTTTATGAACATGCATTTAAATAAACAGTTCCATTCTCTTTTGTTATATTATTTTTCCCTTTATAAATAAATCCCTTTATACTTTTTGGTAAGATCCTTACTGTTTCATACCTCTTTGTAAAATTAACATACTGAAGCACTAATTCGCTGTGGTTTGTTTTCATAGTGCTGGAACTCCAAAGTTCCACTGAGTAATTTATTCCCCTTAATGTTCGTGGAATTTCAAATGTTCTTGAGTAGCCATCTTCAACTCCTAATGCAAGAGTTATTTCATCCCCAATAACAGAACCCATATCTTCTATAAGTTTTATGTCTTTTTGTTTCTGTATCCAGGTCATCCTATCATTAATTGCCAAGAGGAATACTGCAGATACCAGTGCCATAAAGCTGATTAATAATACGATTTCTATAGATGACTGCGCTTTTCTCATCATTGCCATTATTACCTAGAAAATCCTGTTTAAATATATAAAGCTTTGTGCCTACTCAAAAGTAATTTTAACTAAATTTAGATTAATATAATTTTATACTTTTAACTAAAATATAATAAGGGAATATAATAAGTAAAAATAAATCAAGAAAAATATAATAAATAAAAAAAGAATTAAATTAAAAAATTAAAAGAATTACTCCTCAACCCTTGCCAGTAAGTCTCCTTCTATAGTATGAATAAATTTACCACAGTTAGTGTTCCTTTCTGTAGGAGTACCACCACCTGGGGTGTCACTGCAATATTTAATTGCTATATCACCTTTTGTCTTACCACTAAATTTTGGTATTGCTGTAGAGCATGTTATTGTTACAGTGCCACTATCACCATTTGCAAGATGCCAGCCAGTTATACCATTGTATGAACCACCAGTCATATCATCAGTATCACAACCAGTAAGTACATCACCTGAAATATTTATGCTTCTAATCATTATCCCACTGCCCATCCCATTTTCCAGCCTAAAACTTATTTTGTCATTAGCTCCGTCTATACGATGGTCTTTACAGTATAAACCCATTGGCAGAGTGCATTTCTCCGGCAGTAAATTCTGCGGGTTTAAAACACCAAAGTATGCTAATGCACCAATAACAACCAAAACAACTAGAATTGCCCATCCATAGGTCATTAAGAATTCCATGGCAGCCTGTGCCTTTTTTTTCATAACCATTTTATCTCCTCCTTTTTTATTAATAAAATAAACTTATATTGGATTATATTATTGCTTTTATATAAATCTTTCGTTTTTTTTTGACGTTGGATTTTTTATAATATTATTTTACTGCAAAAATCAGATCAAAATTAAGCTGGCAAATATAGTTGTCAGTATAAACATAAACAAGGTGTACATTAATAATGAGGATATAATAAATATAGGAATATACATTACTCCAGCCTTTATGCTTCCCTTCCTTATCATCGAAACTATCATTGATGAAAAGGTTGATATTATTACAAGTGCATACCTTGAAAAATTTATGAAATCATGTGGTTTTATTGATATGCTTGAGATAGTTATTGGCAGACTTATTCCGGCCTTTATTTGGCTTACCCCCATTTTTCCAATAAATTTCTCTAAGACAGTAAGCATCTGGTATGACAGAGCAAACAATCCCGGTGCAATAACTATCACAACAAAAGTAATAAATATAACATAAGTCATGTTTGTTGCAGCCATTTCTTTTTTTAATCTCTTTGTTTCTCCTATGTTCTCAACAATCCTATCAATAATTTCTGCTACCTTTCCTCCGCCCTTAAGGCCTTCGCTAAGAAGGTTGAATGATCTCTTTAGGATTGGAGAATCATACTTATCTGTGAATTCTCTTATTCCATCCTCAATGTCCTGGCCAGTTATAACCTTTTTTGCAGCAAGCCTCACTTCAGTAGCAAGTATTCCAAACTCTGGTTTTATAGCAGACCATAATGCCTTTTCAAAAGGCATACCTCCCTTAAGGTTCTCTGATACAAACTTTAAGAATTCTTGCAGTATATCTTCCATTTGGTTCGTTCTATTAAAGATCTTTATGTCTAAATAGGCATATATTACAAAAAATGCAAGCGCCATAATGGCTGATGCTATAGCCAATCCAGAGATAAATGAAAAAAAGAATAGACCAAATCCAGAAAATAATTTAATAAGAAGGGGATATGCATAGTAAAAGAATAAGGTTATAGCCAGCAAAACAGATATATAAAATAGGGCACCAAATGTTTTATACGGAACATCTGTTATGCCTGCCTTAAAAAGGTATTGTTTAAGTCTTGGCCTAACCCTTTCAGGAATTATTGCTTTTCCAAATTCCTCTAAAAATATTATTTTCATATGTTCACCATTGGTCTTGCTGATTTAATCAGGGATATAAATAAAAACTGCATTACAGCCAAAAAGAATAATACTGAGAAAAGATGCACATTTGTAATATCAAGTTCCATAAAGCTGGAAATAATAACAAGCATTGTCAAACCCAATGAGGGGATTACACAGGCAATTATCATATAAAACATAACCAATGAATTCAGCTTTTTTCCATATTCTTTTATTTCTATGATTTGATCCTGCGTAATTTGGTTTAAAGTGGCTTTTAATGAATCTGCCACCTCTGCTCCTGTTTTCAATGATGCTATTATCTGCCAGAGTATAAGCCTAAAATTCTTTGATGCATTATAGGTTCTTGCATTTTCCAATGCCTCTTCTATGGAGGTTCCGGTATTTATATTATCAACTATTTCCTTGAAGTATTTGCCTGCAACACCATAGGTTTTTGAGGCGTCAATAAGTGCATTGAATAAAGGAGTTCCAGACTCTAGCTTGACAAGAAGATATCTTCCTGCAAACAAAATCTCCTTGTTTATCTCCCTTTCCCTCTTTCTTATGTAGACCTTTGGTGTCTGAAGAATAAACAATGATGTGAATATAAAAACAAAAATAAATACAAATGGAAGTATTGAAAGTGAAAGCATCTGGCTTCTTAGAATAAGAAACATGAAGAAGGTTGCGGTTATGGAAGCAAAAAATGAAAATCTTATAGCATTTTTAACAATCTGCTTAGGGCTTTCCTTAATATGAGCAACCATAATATCATGCTTTAAATGTGGAAGTTTCCTAACAAGAATATTAATTAAATCAATAATTTGTATCGCCTCTTAATGTTTTAATTTTTTAAGATAATATTTAGCAAATATCAACCCTATTTGATGTATATTAGTTATATTATTCTTAACAAACCATTTAAGGACATCTATTTTTTCATCTATATCTGCCTTTATCTCTTCTGTTGTAAGCCCTGTATAGAGGTTTATTGTATTCATAAGGACCTTAGACTCATTTATTGGGTTTAATTTGTCTCTTTGGGCATCCAATTGCAATAAAACATTTGGGTCACCACTTGGCAGGACCTCTGCAATCTGTAATGTTCTTCTCACTCCAATCCTTCTATCACGGTGCTGTACAACTATTAATGAAAGGGCAGGAAGCATAAGCTTAGGAATATCTATTGGGGGATTTGTCATTCTTACAACGGTTTCTTTTGCATTATTTGCATGCAGTGTAGCATAAACAGAATGCCCTGTATGCATTGCCTCAAACAGAACTTCTGCCTCTTTTTTCCTTCTTATCTCACCAACAATTATCCTGTCTGGCCTCATTCTAAGCGAGTTTACAAGAAGGTCCAGCATGGTTACTTCTCCCTTGCCTTCTGGATTTGGTAATCTTGTCTCCAGAGGAACCCAATGCAGGGAATCAGGAAGGGTAAGCTCTCTCGTATCCTCAATGGAAATTATCCTCTGGTTTGGAGGAAAAAAGTTAGAGACAACATTAAGCATTGATGTCTTTCCAGAGCCTGTTCCACCTGTAATCAATATGGAAAGCTCGTTCTGGACTGCAAGCCATATCAATGCAGCTGCATAATATGATAGGGTTTTACCCTTGATAAAGTCAGTTATTGTCCATGGTTTTTCAGCAAATTTTCTTATTGAGATTGTGTTGCCCATAGTTGAAATTGGGCTTAGTGTGGCATTAACCCTGTCACCAGTTGATAGGCTGGCATCCATTAATGGCTTTAATAATGTTATCTCTTTTCCAACATCCCTGCCAATCATTGTTGAATAATGCCTTAT